>CAKUXT010000022.1 GCA_934700375.1 uncultured Bacilli bacterium
TACCTATGCCCGTTTTTATAGACTGCTGCTTTGTTCATTGATAAAGAGATTGTGAAAATCGCCTGTTCGTTTTTAGGATGAATAAGTGAGTGCTCACATTGATGCTCTAAAAAAGCATTTTGATAACTGATAGATTTATCCGTGAAAGAAATAGAGTTCGTTGTGATTGAAAAATCAGTTCCGCTGAATAATTTCTGGTTTGCAGATGACTCAGTCAACAGGAAGGAAAAAGAAAGACCATAGTCCTGATTGACCATGAAGGATGTGTATGTAGTTGATGGCTTTACTGACTGCACTTCATTATCATTGAACCGATAAGTGACATAGACAGCTTCTTCTTTGTTTTCTTTTAATCCCTTGACGATATCGATATCCGGACTCATGAACGGAATTTGAAGCGTTACAGGAAACGAATATTCTTTTCCAGGTTCGATTTTCTTCTCTTCACGAGAAATAAAAGTTCCATCTTCAAAAATGTAATTGATGACTAGTGTGGATTTATTGATGGTTGAAATTGTAGTGTTGTCTGTTGCTGTTTCAGTAAACTTGTTTTCAGTGTTTTTTGTCGCGCTATCTGAAGGAATGCTGGATGATTCGTTTTGCCTGTTGCAGCTGAACAGAAGAAATAGTAATGGAATCAATGATATTGCTTTTTTCATGATTTGCTCCTTTAGTACATGCAAAGAATATTGTGAATCTCATTCACGAAATTCTTACTCCTTCTCTGGAAGAAAGTGAATGTGTTGTTGATGTCGTTGTTCCACGAATTGAGATTTTTTTCTTTTTGTCCCCAACGAAGCGCGGAATAATTATGATAGGGTCTCACTTCGTCGATCATTTTATTCATGGTATCAATGCAGTGGTATGTGGAAAGAATATCGTTCACCAATTCTTCAGAGCGTTCATAAAGCCTTGTCCTAAAAGAAGAATTGGACATCATTTTATTCATCAATGGGAATTTCGTATATGCATTAGCATGATATGGATAAAGTGGATTCTGATAATCAGTAAAAGCGAAATCGGTGTCATGAATTACAAATCGGAACTTTCCGTCTTCGTATTTGTTGTTTGGATTGCTTTGCATGACTGTCCACATTTTCAGGTTGTTGAAATTACCGATGAAATCCCAGTTTCCAGCATAAGCATGAGCTAAGACAACATCTATGAATGAATCAATATCCAAATATTGATTTAAAAAATTCTGATAGTTTTCCTCGTTTGTGAAGTCATGACTTAAAAGATAGTCATTCATTTCCTTCAGTTTCTTTTGCCCGATAATTTCATCTCCGTCATTGACGGACCAATCACCTTTGAGATCATAGGTGATGACATTGTCTTTATCGATTCCATAGTTATCACTGAAATATACATCCTTGTAATGCTCTCTTATTGACATCAGGCCCCAATATTCACCGTTGATATAGACAATAGACGGACGATATCCAGTTGTCGAGGCTTTGCTGTCTTTCATGATTGACTGAAGTATTGCATCATTGATTCTTGTAGAAGACTCAAATGCATTTCCGCCATTATGAAGTCTGAATCGACTGAGTTTTGTCAGCCGTTTCGTTTTATCTCCACGCTGTTCCCTTTCTTTGAATACGTGTTCTTTGACCTTATTGTTTTTCTTTCCGTTTTCATCCTTGTTGAAATTCAGATTGAATGTTCTTTGCGGATAACCTAAAGTCCAGTTTCCGCCTAGTTTGATCTGTGTGTTTCTATAAAAGTATTCGTTGTATTCCGGATCAAAGAATTCCAAATCAGCTCTTCTGCTGATATCTTCTCTGATTTTATTGTAAAAGCCATTCGAGCCCATAATATCGTCATAGGGCATAGAAAGTGAAACGACAGGGATATTGATATCTTTTGTGATTTTGTCTTCGATCAGATAAGTGAAGGATCTTTTGAAGACTGTTTCTTTGGTGTTCTTATCGACAACGTTGATTTTCAAAACGGGCTGTTTATCGAACAATATGTAATTTCCGGTTTTCTGTATGTTGTTGATATAGGCCTCTGAAACACATTTACCTTCCTTGTCATTAGGGAGAATAGCATCGACGGATGTAGTGACGGGGAAATCAGCTTTGTTTCTAGATTCTGATTTGCTGATCAAAATAGGCTCTTTGTATAGAGTCATTTTAGATATGTCATTGTTTTGATAGTCCAAACTGTAATACAATTCCAAATTGTCGTCGATAACAAATGAGATGGATTGCCCAGTCAAATAAAATCCTGGAAGTTTTGAAATGTATACACCCTCTGTCACTTGCGTATATCCTCTTTTTAAAACGTCTGTGGATGAATCACTTGATAATAGTGATGGCATCATAGACAATGCCGTGATCGGTATAATCAGAAAACTTTTGAGATTTTTCATATCTGAAATAGACTCCTTCGGCTTGATTGTATCGGAAACCGCTTACATAAAGTATCAATAATTTTAATGAAGGGATTTTTGGAACAGCCAATGAAATCGAAAAAAGAGATATTTGTCCTGAATAATGGTATTATTAAGGAAGAAACATAAAGGCTTTGGAGGTAAATATGAAGTGGAAAGTCACATCAATTGATAAAGAGACAGAACATCGTTTTCTAAATTTCTATACGGTGCACTATAAAGTAGAAAACGAAGACGGAAAAGAGAAAGATTATTCTTATTTCTTAGCATCCAGAAATGAATCCGTCGATAATCTTAGAATCAACCGTAAACAATATGGTAGACCGGATGCTGTATTGATTGGCTGCTATAAAATCATCAACCATGAATTATATCTTTTGCTTGAAAGCCAATTCAGACCGGCTCTGAACAGAGAAGTCATTTCCTTCCCAGCTGGTCTTATGGATCCCGAAGACAGCGATATAAAGGAAACTGCAATCAGAGAAGTCAAAGAAGAAACCGGTTATGATGTCTCACATGTTGAACTTCTTCTTCCTGCCTCACCGACATCAGAAGGCTTGTCAGATGAATGCAATGCCGTTGTTCTTGCTGAGCTGAAAGCCAAAGGAACAGACAACAAAGAAGAATTCGAAGATATCGATGCTGCACTCTGCTCAAGAGAGAAAATCAAAGAGATGCTCTTAGATGATTCCTATTTGTTCTCGAATTCCGCAAGACTGTTGATACTTTATCTTCTTGAAAGATTCAAGAACGTGTAAGCGCTAACAGATATGCAATAATTTAATATAAAAGCGTTTGATATTTGCACATTTTTGCAATCTGAATTCATCATTCAAGATTGATAAACAGCAAGGGAATTATTAAACAATTGCTTTATAAGTGCCTACAAAAAGTGTAAATATTCAACAATAATCACAGACTATTTGAAAATTAAGCTTTGCACAGTTTTTGCGCGAACCTATCTTTTTCGTTGCGTAAATGCAATAATTACTCATTTTGTAATCGTTTTCATCAAATCACTTGAAAAAGGATTTTTCACTATGGTAGTATTGGGCCATTGAAATGGGGGTAACACTATGAAAGGTTACGCAATGTTGAAGATTGGCGCTTCCGGTTGGATTGAAAAAGACATCCCTGAAATCGGACCTTTGGACGCCATCGTTAAGCCGTTAGCTGTTGCTATCTGCACTTCCGATGTCCACACCCTTTGGGAAGGAGCAATCGGTGATAGACACAACATGATTTTAGGTCATGAAGCTTGGGGTGAAGTCGTCAAAGTCGGTTCTCTTGTCAAGGATTTCAAACCTGGTGATAGAGTCTTGATTCCTGCAATTACTCCTGATTGGAACTCTCTTGAAGCTCAGGCTGGTTATTCTATGCATTCCGGCGGTATGCTTTGCGGTTGGAAGTTCTCCAACTTCAAAGATGGTGTCTTCTCTGAATTCTTCCACGTCAATGATGCAGATGGAAACTTAGCTTTGCTTCCTTCTAATATCGATCCTGTCGATGCCTGTATGTTATCCGATATGGTTCCTACTGGCTTCCATGGTGTCGAACTTGCTGATGTTCAGTTCGGTGATTCCGTTTTGGTCATCGGTATCGGCCCTGTCGGACTTATGTCTGTTGCAGGTGCTTCTTTAAGAGGTGCTTCCCGTATCATTGCTGTCGGAACAAGACCTCTCTGCGTTGAAGCCGCAAAGAAATATGGAGCTACTGATTTCATCTCTTACAAGAACGGTCCTATCGATGAACAGGTCATGAAACTCACCGGCGGAAAAGGTGTCGATAAGGTTGTCATCGCTGGCGGTGACTGCACAACCTTTGATCCTGCCATCAAGTGCCTCAAACCTGGCGGAAAGATCGGTAATGTCAACTATCTTGGCAGCGGTCAATATGTCAACATTCCCAGAGTCGAATGGGGCGTTGGTATGGGCCATAAGCAGATCAATGGCGGCTTGATGCCTGGCGGAAGACTTAGAATGGAAAAACTCGGTTCTTTGGTCTCTTCCGGCAGATTGAATGTCCATCATTTAGTCACTCATGTCTTTGATGGTTGGGATCATTTAGAAGAGGCCCTCTTCTTAATGAGAGATAAACTGGCCAATTTGATCAAGCCTGTTGTCAGAATCGAAGACTAAATATGAAAATTCTGGTTGTCTCTGGATTTCTAGGCGCTGGCAAAACCACTTTCATCAAAGAATTATCTAAGAAGACAAACAGGCTCTTCTGCATTCTGGAGAATGAATTTGGCGCAGTCAATGTTGATGAAGCCATTTTAAAAGAAGAGAAGGATGATATGAAAATCTACGAACTTACCTCTGGTTGTATCTGTTGTTCAACCAGAGGCGAGTTCGCCACTACTTGCCTTACTATCGCAAATACGATCAATCCTGATTATCTTATTGTAGAACCCACGGGTGTCGGTTCTTTGACGAACATCAAAAACAATCTGAACAAGATTGCTTATGAAGCGATTGAGATTTTAAAACCTATTTGCATTGTCGATGGTCTTGCGGTATTGAACGGCACTTGCCAGTTCAATGATATTTTCATTGATCAGATTCAGCAAAGCGGATCTATTTTCATATCGAAAATGGAAAACTGCAATGAAGATGAAAAAGGAGTCGTATATCAGAAACTGGCTGAACTGAATTCTGTTTCACCTATCTACAAAGGCGACTATAAGACGTTCTCTTCGGAGTTCTTCTTTGATTTATTGAGTCAGCTATCAACAAGAATGACATCTACACAAGAAAAGAAAATGGTCAAAATGGAAAGTGTCTCTTTTGTGGATGCAAAAATACCAAATGTTGTTTTCCTGATCAACCTTTTGGATGAGGTTGCAAGAGGCGTATACGGAGACATCAAGCGTTCCAAAGGCATCGTCGAATGCCAGGGACACTGTTATCAATTCGATTATGTTGACTCTTTGTATTCCATCCGTGAATTTGAAAATAAGGACAATAAAATCGTATTTATCGGACCGGATGTCAATACGAAAGCATTGGAAAAACGACTTCAGGCAACAGCTCTTGTCGATGATGATTAGAGTTTATAGCCTTTTACGTTTTTAAGAATCGCAGGCATCCAAACACTATATCCTTTGTTGTTTGGATGGACTAAATCACTTTCGATATAGGAGGAGAAGTCTTCTCCTTTTTCTTTGATTTGTTCAAAAACATCTTCTGCATGAATAACAGAAACATTTTTGTATTCTTTTACGAATCTATCAATCAGTTCATTATATTTGTCTTCTTTTTCTCTGAATGCAGGGAAAAGAGGAAAGTGACAGACACCTAAAGGATAGATGCGAACGTTTTCTATTACGGAGTTGATTGAATCAAGGAAAGTCCTGCAATCATTTAACGTCTCTTCCACACTCTTTCCAGAATGAATATCATTGAAGCCGAGATTGACAATGATGTTCTTCGGTCTGCAGTTTTCAACAAGCTTTGATACGAATGGATTAAAGTCACAGAAACGGAAACCGCCGATTCCGTAATTGACTGTTTCATTTCCTTTTGAATAGTAATCGAACAATGTTGAGCCATCGTCGCTGTAATGATTGTTAAGGAAATCAAAATAGCTGTCGCCTACAAACATATAATCGACTTCTTTCAATGATTTTGAATGTTCGATCATTTCTGAAATGCGTTTTTCGTTTGGATGAAGTTCCTTCAGTCTTCTAGTGTTTCTGAAAGCCGGTAAGATAAGGCTGTCCAGATCTTTTCCCTGGTATTCGCGTACATAGCTGGTTCCAGCGAAATTTCCGGCAAAATAGCAATCAGGCTTTCCGTCTTTCAGGAAATAGAACACACCATCACCATAAATCCATTGTGTGACTTTATAGTCATACATACCTTCATAAAGGTAGAGCGTATCTCCGCTGGGACCTCCTACACTATCACAAGTGATAGTGGAACATGTAAAATCCTGTTGCCCGTATCCGATCTTTTCAAATGAAGATCCGGTGAATTCGACTGGGCCTGTATAAACAGAACCTTCTGGATATCTGATCTTGGCAATTCCTTTGATACCCTCTTTCAATTCTTCTCCTTCTGTCATAAAGAAGAAGACGTCTTTCTGAATGGATTGAAGTTCTGACTGTGTGTAGATTTTCATAAACGATATTTCCTTGATTTCCTTGTTTTATGGTAGTTGATATTTCACTATAAATCAATCAGTGCAAAGAATTATATTTAAAGTGACAGATAACAAAAGGAAACAAACAGAATATATGCTAGAATGATGCTAGTTTGTAAATACAAAGAAAGTGGGATTATATTATGAACCGATATCAGAAAATCCTCTTTGACAAAAACGTATATGGGAAGAATCTTCTTGAAGGCAGAAGTTCTTTTTCCTCATATCGAAACCAAGATGATCTGAAGAAGAATATAACAGAAGAAATCAATCTTTCCGGAATTTGGAAAGGGAAGTATTTTGATGATGTTCTCTCTGATTATCAAGAATATCTTCTTTCTGATTATGATATTGAAAAAGAAAGAGATGTTGAGGTTCCTCTTTCCTGTGAATTGCAGGGCTTCTCAGCTCCGCAATACGTCAATACCGAATACCCCTTTGATGGATATAACAAAAATGAAGAAGGCGATGTCCTGTCTGTCAAAAACCCATCCATGCTCTATTGGAAGGACATTGAAATCGAAGATCTGAACGACGTCTATATATTAGATGTGAAAGGTTTTGAATCCGGTCTTTTTGTCTATGTCAACGGAAGAGAAGTCGGTTATAGTGAAAGTCTATACCTTGATTCGGAATTTAACATCACTCCTTATTTGAAAAAAGGGAAGAACAGAATAGGTCTGCTCTGCTTCAAATATTCGTCATCAAGTTGGCTTTTGGATCAGGATTTCTTCCGCTTTATGGGCCTTTTCCGTGATGTGACTTTGCATAAACTCCCCAGTGAACATATTTTTGATATCGATGTTCAGACAGATGTCTCCTTATCAAGCCTTATTGGAAAAGCTAGAATCAATCTGACAGGTCCTTTATCTGGAACGAGAAAGCATATTGAAGTGTTCGATTTCAAAAATGCGAAAGTATTTGAAACTGAAACAGATGAAAATCAAATCGATTTTGCATTGGACGATGTATCTCTATGGAGTGCGGAAGAACCGAATTTATATACAATACTGATCACACTTAAGAAGCACGATGAGACGATAGAAATAGTCAAAGAACATTTCGGATTCAGAAAAGCAGAAATCAAAGATGGAATCCTTTTGCTCAATGGTAAGAGAATGATCATCAAGGGAGTCAATCGACACGAATGGAATCCTGATAGAGGAAGAAACGTTACGATGGATGACCTGAGTTTTGATTTTGATCTGTTGAAGAAGAACAATGTCAATGCAATCCGTACAAGTCATTATCCAAACAGAAACGAATTCTATCAAATGGCTGACAAGGATGGATTCTATATTCTGGATGAGGCCTGCCTTGAATCCCATGGTACAAATGCCAGATATAACGGATGGATAGATGATGATACTCCGCTTCCAGGAAGCAAAGATGAATGGTTGCCTATCTGTACTGAAAAAGTGAAGAGAATGTATCTTCGCGATAAAAATCATCCTTCCATCTTCATGTATAGTTTAGGAAATGAAGCTGGTATCGGCACTGTATTCGAAAAGATGAGAGAGACTCTTCTCTCTCTGAATAAGAGTTTGCTGATTCATTATGAAGGATGTCATCTTCAGAAGAGATGGGAATCAATCAGCGATGTATCATCTACGATGTATTTCAATCCTGAACAAATCCCAATGGTTTTAAAAGAATATAAGGACAAACCCTATATTCAATGCGAGTATGCTCATGCGATGGGAAATTCCTGTGGAAACCTGAATGAATATCATCAGCTTGTCCGTGAATATCCATCCTATCAAGGCGGATTCATTTGGGATTATATCGACCAAGGACTGTATTATGACGGAGAAAAGAAATCACGATATCTTCATTTCGGAGGCGATTATTCAGATAAGCCTAATGATCATGATTTCTGCTGCAACGGAATTATTTTTGCTAATAGAAAAGATGCGTCTTTGTCTTCTAAATTACTTGCTGTCAGACATCTTTATCAGCCTTTCTTTATTCATAAGGACGAAGATAGAATCATCCTTGAAAATGAACTCCTTTTCCTTTCATCTGATTATGATGTTTCTATCGACTATCTTCTTGACGGAAAAGAAATGAAGAATGATAAAATCAGAATTCATTCTGAGCCCCAGAAGAAGGCTGTTCTTGAGATTCCAAAATTGGGTTATGATAAGACGATGGATGTTGCACTTGTTGTTAGAGTCTATTTGACCTTAGATATGCTTGGCATGAAAGCCGGTGATATGATCTCTTATCAGGATTTCGAGATTCAAAGAAGAAAGAACACAATTATCAGAAATAAAGGAAAACTCATCGTTACGGATGGCAATTACAATATTGGTGTTGAATGCAGAGATATGTCTCTCCTGTTTTCAAAATCGAATATTTCATTTGCTCCGGCTGGTTTGATTTCATTGAAAGTCAAAGGAGAAGAGTATTTGTCTTTGACAACAGTTCCTACCCTGTTCAGACCGACAACCAACAGTGATCAGACCAACGATTTCCTTCAAAGAAGCAAGCTGTCTTATGCCTATAGCAGATATATGAAAGCGGACATTGATGAAATCGAATGGAAGGAAACAGAAGATGAATTCATGATCCGATATCACTATCTGATGGATGAAGTGAACAAAAAGGGAATGATTGTCACTTATTATGTTTCATCTAGCGGAAGCATTCATGTCAAAGTCGATTATGAACCTTTGATGGGATTGGATACTTTAGGTGAGATCGGTCTTCATTTCTATTTGCCAAAGACAATAGATACACTGACTTATTTCGGAAGATATCTTGAAAGTTATCCGGACAGAAAAGAAGGAAATGAGTTAGGTATCTATCATCTCAATGTCAAAGACGGAAGAACGAAATATATCTATCCTCAGGAGAGCGGAAATAGAGAGGATACCCGTTATCTTGAACTGAAGAACAAGAAGACTTCACTCTTATTCAGTTATACTAATGATTATTTCAGTTTCCATTTCCAAGAATATTCTCCTTTTGCTATTGATGATGCAAAACATGAGGAAGAACTGACAAAGTCCAATGATCATCATCTTGAAATCATCGGTAAGATGAGAGGAGTGGGAGGCGATGACTCATGGGGGGCTCCTGTTCATTCAGAATATGAAATAGATGCAAAGATTCCGCATTCATTCGAATTCGATATTACTACTAAAGCCTAAAGAAAGGATTATCACACATGAAAGAATTTACTTTTGACAGAATCCGTGTTGAACTTGTTTCTGATAGAATCATCAGAATCGAAAAAAGAAGAGAAGACAAGTTTGAAGATAGAAACACTTTCTTTATACCAAATAGAGAGTTTTTCAAAGATGAAATTCAATATACATCGAAAAAGAGAAAACAATATACAGAGATTATTCTGTCTGGATATCAGATAAGAATCGATAACGTAGCAAAAGACTTACAGTCTATCAGCATCTATAAAGGAAAGAAAGAAGCCTATCATTATGTTCCGTTGAAAAACAGCGGTGAACTTCCTGAATTTGCAGATACACCTCTTGTGTTTCCGCTTATCGATAATCCGAGAATCATCGTTCCGGAACATGGATATCATTTCACAGGAAGCGAAAGCAAAACCGATGATTTTGAAATCGATGAATCAGCAGAAGACCTCTATTTGCTATTGACCGATAAAGATCCGTTCCTATTACGAAAACTGTATCTTGATCTGACCGGAAGAATAGATCTTCTTAGACTTTCCGCATTCGGTTCCTGGAATTCCAAATACTATCCTTATACACAAGAAGAAGCAAAACAGATCATCAAGGATTATCAAAGCCATGATATTCCATTAGACAATCTTGTCATTGATACGGACTGGAGAAAGACTGCCAATGGAATGGGATATGATATCAATACAGATCTCTTCCCCGATATGAAATCATATTTTGAATTCGCTCATCAGAACCATATCGAGATCATGTTCAATGATCATCCTGAACCGCAGAAGGATGCTAGGAATTTGCTTGATCCTTCTGAAATCAAATATCGAGAAGAAAACCTCCAGAGACTGATGTCGATGGGATTGGATTATTGGTGGTATGATCGAAACTGGATCACAAAACTGATCGCTCCTGATTCCTTTATTCATCCTGAAACATGGGGCATGTATCTTTTCGATGACATTGAAAAACACTATTATCAGAATCAATCCTCTTCTTATCAGAGAAGAACAGGTTTGATGAGCAACACCGATAATATTGAAAACGGAATCTATCGCGGAATTCAGAACTCCGCCTCTCATCGCTATCCGTTCCAATGGACTGGCGATATTCTCTCTACATCATTGTGTGAGAACATTGATAACATTCTGAAAGCAGGAAAGAACTGCATTCCTTATGTTCACCCTGATTGCGGCGGTCATATCGGCAATCCCAACAAAGAACTGTTTATCAGATGGATGCAGATGGGATGCTTTTTCCCTGCTTTAAGACCGCACTGCACCAACAATGTCAAACGTACAAGAGAACCTTGGGTTTATGATGAAGAGACAACAGATATTGTAAGAGACTATATCAAAATGCGTTATCGTCTGCTTCCGATGATCTATAGAGACGCTTATCAGAGCTATATCGATGGTACACCATTATGCCGTTGTTTGGATTACATTGATTGCAAAGATGAAAACAATAAGAAATATCCCTTCGAATATCTCTTTGGCGATTTCCTTGTCGCATATCCGCATCATCAGGCAATGTTAGGAAAAAACCAGCAGGAAATCGAACAGTCCTGTTATCTTTCTAAGGTCAAAGCTGTATTTTATAAAGGAACTGAATTAGAAGGAGAACCCTTATTAGAAAAAGAGTATGAGAAAGTATCCTTTGAATTGAACGGAAATCCTTTGGAGGAAGGATTGCCGGTCAATGAGTTCTCTGCCCGATTTGAGTTTTCGCTTCGTTTAGAAAAAGATGGTTATCTGATGGCAATCAGCGATGACGGAATAAAAATCTATGTCGACGATAAGCTAGAAGGGGAAGACTGGTCCAGTCATGCTCCCTCTCCTTGTCTCACCGGCATGCTTAGTAAAGGAAATCATAAGATTACAATCGAATATTTCCAGGATAGCGGCGGTGCAAAACTGGCCCTGTATTTCATCAAGCCCTTCAAAGTAAGAGAAAACGAAATCTATTTCCCGAAAGGCGAATGGTTGGATGTGTTTACAGGAAAGACATATAAAGGACATACAACGACAGTCAAAGAATGCTCTTTAAATGAGATGCCCTTATATGTCAGAAAAGGAAGCATTGTACCTTTAACAAAGGATAGCAACAATACAAAAGAACAGCTTTGGGATGAACTGACTCTCGATTACTATCCTTCCAAGAAGGAAACCTATTCCTCCTTCCTTTATGAGGATGATAGAGAAACTGTTGCTTATCAAGATGGAAAGAACAGCATCATTCCTTATTCCGCATCCTTTGACAAGGAAAAGAACTCTTTCATTGTCCGTTTAGGAAAAGCAATTGGAGAGTTTGAAGGAGAATACTATAGCCCGAAAAAGCATATGAAGCTCAAAGTTCACATGCTGTATCAGGATGAAGTCGAAAAAGTACTCTTCAATGGTATTGAAGTTCCCTTCTCTTCCTTTGCAAGAAACATGAAGTCGAAGGTGATTTCAAATGAAAGTGCATCTATCGACAGCAATACGACCATAGTTGAGTTTGACTATGATTTAAAAGAAGAAGTCGAGATCAGAATCTGTTTATTGAAGAAGTGACAAAAATGCCATGACTTAGTCATGGCATTTGCTTTACAACTTTATTTTATTGATAACGGATGTTGATTAAAGATGGAACTTTTTAAGACGTTTTCTGTAATGGCATCCGCCGGATAAACGATAATAATCGATGTTCTTAAGGTCGAGATATTTGATCATGCCTGAAGGGGTAAGATCAAAGGTTCTGACATAATCATAGATTTCTTTGTCAGCGTTCTTTCCATCTGTTGTGACGGAGATGGAAATCGGTTCAGCGATACCGATACCATAGGCTAATTCAACTTCGGCAACATTGACAGAAGGGAAGTGCTCAATGATTTCGATTGCCAATTCTCTTGCCATGTAAGCAGCAGAACGATCGACCTTGGTCGGATCCTTTCCAGAGAAGGCACCACCACCGACTGGGCAGTATCCGCCATACTGGTCGCAGACAATCTTTCTTCCGGTCAATCCGGAATCAGTGTTAGGTCCGCCTAATGTCCATAATCCGCTAGGATTGAGAATATACTTTTTGGCCTGAATGTTGTTCTTTGTCAAAAGAGCCATCAGATAGGAACGGACCTGTTCGATGGTCAATCCTTCCTTATGACAGGCAGAGATGAGAATGACTTCCGGAATGGATTTTTTGTCATCCAAGTTGACAGTGACCTGAGTCTTGGTGTCACCGACTAAGATGGAATCAGGATTGTGTTCGATGTCATCTGTGATGATATCGATGATTCTGTTTGCCAAATCAAAACCGTAAGGGAGACGGCTTTCTGTCTCTCTTGTTGCATAACCGAACATCATGCCCTGGTCTCCGGCTCCGATTTTCTCGTCCTGATTGACAGCAGCACCGATCTGAGTGCTCTGTTTTGTGACATTGATGACAAGTTCAGTGAACGGATAATTCAAATCCTTCATGACCTTCTCGACAATCTGATGATAAGGAATGTTCTCTTCCTTGCAGGTGATTTCACCGGCAAGATAGACAGAAGAAGACTTCACCAATGTTTCGATGGCGACTCTGCTTCCTTTGTCCTTTGAAAGACACCACTGAAGAATGGAATCGGAAATCTGATCGGCAACCTTGTCAGGATGCCATTTGCTGACCTGCTCACAACTGAATAAATGCATATATGCTCCTTCCCGTCAAAAAAAATTCTCCCAGCGTGCTGGGAGAACATGTTTTACTTTGTTGATCCCATCATTCAAGCTTTAGCACTTTGCTGTTGCCAGTAAGTTGCTGAAGGGTCACAGGGCTTGTCCCTCACCTTCTCTTTATGGTGCGCTGGTTTGACGCGTGGAATATTATGATTGTTTTGCTATGGAAAGTCAATGAAAATGATAGTTGTTTTTACGGCACATGAAAAAGAGGTCCATCATTTGCCAGAAAACGGAATGAAAGTGGTTGCATCGATTTGCTTTTCTTTGTTTTGTCTTTCATCATTTTCAATATATAATACAGGCAGAGGTGAATTTTATGACTGAATTTTTATCTGCAAGCATAGACTATATCAATCCTTCAAGACAGTTTTCTCTGTCTTATGTCATCGTTGACAGTCTATTTCTGATTTTCTTTGCTTCATTTCTTCTCTATCAGAAAAAGAGAATGACTTTTCTCTTCTCATTGGCAGGCGGTATTCTTTACTTCCTTGTCGATTTTCTGATTTTCTATCTATGGACAAAATCCAGAGTGATCACCTATAACGGTGAGGTATGCTCTCCTCTTGGTACAGCAGGTGTCCTCTTCTGGATGTCGATGTCCTACGGCTTCTTGGACTTTGCCTTTATCTGGTTATGGCTGAGCAAAGACAAACACGCACTTGAGTATTCCATCATGATTGCGATATGGTGGATGTGCTGTCCTCTGATCAGTCAGTTCTTGACAGAGATGATTCCGAATATGCCTGTCATCTTTACGACAAGAAGCACAGGAAGATATCACGGCATTATGGGACTGATCATGGTTGTCGGATATTTCATCATTATCATCATGAATATCAAGAACAAGGATGCGAAAGAGAAACAGATACCGATCATCCGTTTGTTCATCATCGGCTTTATGGCTCAGTTCTTATGGGAGTTCCTCCTCTTTGTCTTCGGTGTCAGATATCGTTATGAGAACAATGATTTTGTCGATGTCCTCAACACTGTCCTTCGCGATTCCTTTGTCGAAACCAATTTAGGAATGCCTTATCTGTACTTCATCCATAGAGCGATAACAAAAAATGTCAATGAAGATCTTTCATTGACAAATTTGAAACAAACTGATTGAGAAAATAAAGTTGTTATTCTTTGATTTCCTGAACTTTCTTAGGAAGCGTAAGGAAGAAAGTAACACCGAAAGCGACGACTCCTAAGACAGAACCTGTGATGTAATCCCAAGTCTGAATAGTAGGATAAAGGGGATAAATCGTCGAATTGACGAACATGGAGATGACAGAGCCGATGATAAGGCCTGCAATACCATAGAAGGCGCTGACACGATAGGAAGAGAGCAGCTTCTTCATGATTTTAGATGAAAGGACCAATCCGATGAGGATTCCGAGGGCAAGAAGGACACCTAATACAATTCCGGTGATGATGAATTTTGTGTCTCCGCTATGCCAGATAGCATCTTTGCCAATATAGGAATCCAATACAGGATAATACATACCGATGACCATCATGGACATGGATCCTGAGATGCCAGGAACGACACAGGCAAAGGCGGCGATGATGCCTGCTAAGATGATGAAGAGATACATCCACCAGACTCTGTTGTTCAAGGGTTCTTTAAGCTGGAAGTCTGTTAGTGCAGTGATGACGCCAAGACCGGCAGCTATAAAAAGACAGAGAAGAAAAGCGGCGATATGGACGGCTTTGCTTTTTGCGGTGTCTCCTTTTCTCAGCTCAGATGCGGCAACAGGGAATGAGCCTAAGACAAGACCTGCAAAGAGACCGGTCAATGTAAACGGAGCAGCTTTGTATCCTTTCTGTATTCCGACAAAAGCAGCTAATGCACCGAAGAGCAAACCGAGAAGAAAAGGCAGGAGAATCATGAAGTTCTTCTTCGGACTCTTTCTGAAGCCTGCTGCAGAGTCGACAATCGTATCGTAGCAGCGTTCTGAGACGGCGATGGTACCTGCGCTTAAGCCAGGTATTGCGACTGAGATTCCTAACGTGACACCTTTGACAGTATCAAGAAGGAAGTGCGTGATTTTGTTTTTCTTTGTGTTTTCCATGACGTGATTATATTCGTTTTCCTTTTATGAAACAACAGGTAGTTCATTCTTTGCATTTTATTTACAAATAGGGGTATAAGCCACTTGAAATATGATAAAATTTTGTTGTCAGAAATCAATCATTTCTGCGTGTCTCTTTTGCTTATCATTTAGTCAGACACATATTGAAATTTCAGAAAAAAATGATTCAGCTTCAACTAGATTCCACATTCAGAACAATCGCGATGCCAATTCTTCATGACAGCAAATATCAGAACATGAAGAAGTATGTCGCTCATGGACATTACAGTGTCTATGATCATTGCTTTCGTGTTGCTTTGTTCGCTTATTCTTATGCGAAAAGCAAAGGACTGAAAGTTGATTACTGGTCATTGATCCGTGGATCGCTTCTTCATGATTATTATCTTTATGATTGGCATCACAGCCATGAAGGCCACCGCCTTCATGGATTCCGTCATCCGTATTTTGCCCTTCATAATGCAAGAAAAAGATTCACATTGAACAAAAAGGAAGTGAATATGATTCTCTCCCATATGTTTCCTTT
>CAKUXT010000023.1 GCA_934700375.1 uncultured Bacilli bacterium
ATTTAAAGTCCAATGTCAGGGGTGCGGTACAATGTGACGGATTTCATCTTTTTTTGTCAGTATGCGTAATTACTATTGAAGAAAATGCGCCGAAAATCATATAACGATGAGAAAAGTGAAAAAGAGACAGGAAAAACGAACTTAATCGATGACTTTTTCGACTTTTACTTTGACGAATTGTTCTCTGATGTCTACAGAAGAAGGAATCTCAAAACGCAGATAGTTTTCAGAATAACCTTCATAGAGTCCTTCTTCGTTTCTGCTTTCGATTAAAACAGTGACTTCTTTTCCTAAAAGCTCTTGACGGAAAAGTTTATCGTTTTCATCGGATAATTCAATCAGTTTCTTGACTCTGTCCATTCTTGTTTTGACAGGTACGCTTCCACTTAGTTTGCTAGCCATTGTAAATGGTCTTTCGCTATAAGGGAAAGCATGGATTCTCATGAATCCGACCTCTTTGATGAAGTTATAGGTGTCTAAGAAATCTTCATCAGTCTCAGTCGGGAATCCGGTGATGACATCAGTTGATAAAGCGACGCCTTCGATCTCACTTTTGATCTTATCAGTGAGTTTCTTGAAATCAGCAAGCGAATATTTTCTGTTCATCTTTTTCAGAATCTTCTCGCTTCCAGACTGAAGCGGAAGATGGAAATGCGGACATAAGATATCTCTATGCTCTTTGAAGAGTCTGATATATTCATCGCTGACCTGGCTTGCTTCAATAGAGGAGACACGGATTCGATAAGGGGAAGAGGAAAGAGTAAGCATATCTTTTAAAAGTGCAGTCAGATCATAATCACTATTGTCAGGATCCTGATAGGATCCGGTATCAATACCGCCGATGATCAATTCCTTTACGCCGTGAGAGAGGAGATCTTTTGCTTCCTTGAGAATAGAATCTTTATTTCTGCTTCTTGAGTTGCCACGTGTAAAAGGAACAACGCAATAGGAGCAGAAATTGTTGCAGCCATCCTGAACTTTGACATATCCTCTTACATTTTTTTCACCTTCTTCTGTCGGTGTGTCCTCGTAAGTGAAATGTCTGGAATCAATATCGACTTGGTCCTTATTTTCTGCTTCTAAAAGACATTCGATCTTTGACTTTTTGGAATTTCCGATAACTGCTTTTACAGTCGGGACGGTCATATATTTTTCTTTGTGAATCTGGGATGAACAGCCCATGATATACAAAGGTTTATCGGGAAAACGTCTAGCGATGCTTCTTGCTTTCTGAAGGTCTTTTTTTTCGGCTTCGTTAGTAACAGCACAGGTATTGATGAAGAAGAAATCAGCATCAGCATCGCTAGATGCTTCTTCGTATCCTTCTTTGATCAGCCTTTCCTTTAAAGACTGTGATTCATATGAATTGACTTTGCAGCCAAGTGTGATGATTCTGAATTTCATTTATATTGAATCCTTTCTTTTTTCAGCTTCCTTCTCTTTTCGAATTCAGCCAGGTCCTGTTTCAGACTATCAGAAACAAGAGAGAGCGATTCAAGGTGATCAAGGAAAGCGGACTTATCGTTCTCATAATAGTTCTTGACCAATAAGGAGAGCCGATAATTCAGATTTGTCTTATCTGGATTTTTGAGTTTTTCATCGAATAACGGAATGGAGGCATCAAGTCCTCCACAGTCATTGATGATATAGATGGTCTCCATCTCTTCATGATAGACAGCTATCGTATCGATATCATGAATCGATAACGACATGAGATTACAGAAAGAACAGAACAGCTTGTTTCCATAGATCTCAAATGGGTTGATAAGAGAAGAGGCATTATCTTTCAATAGAACATCATAGGGGAAGTTGAACAGCGTTTCCGGTTTGAAATAATAGCGGTGGTTGACTGAGGGAGAATAAGTCGGAATCAGAACAGGATTGTTTTTATCCCGATACTGAGGAAGAGAAGAGAGAAAACGATGATATTCATCTATATTGAGATGATCTTTGTTTTCTATCAGGTACTGATTGATCTTTGCTCTGTTCTCTAACCCTTTTAAAACAATATCAGCCTTCATCAAAGTGAAGAAATCATCGTTTCTTCTGTATTTTCCTGTAGCAGGAGAAAAATAGAAGAGATGATTATCAAAATAAAACTGCTCTTCCGTTCTGGAATAGCATTTCGGATTCTTGTAATGAATGTATGCTAATAAGGTCTTTTTCATAACGAATGTATTTTAAGCTATTGGAAGAAGATAGGAAAGACAAACGAATAGAAAATAAGATTTTCTATTCATGATTAACGAAAAAGAGAGGCTGAATATTCAGCCTCTCTAGATACATACGTAAGAATTAAAGCTCGATTTCCAAATCGGAGATCGGATAGGACTTGCAGGAATGGACATAACCGAACTTCCGATCGGCAAGTCTAAGAAGCATTCCGTTTGCAAGATACGCTTTTCCTGAGACAAGCTTGACGCGGCAGAGAGAGCATTCTCCGCTTCTGCAGCAGACATTGACGCGGATATTGGCTCTTTCCAAAGCGACAAGAATCGATTCGCTTGCTTTGGCAGGGATAATCTTGTTTCCTGCTTTCAGATTGAAAACCATATCAGAAGTGACATCGCTTGGCCATCCTTCTTCTTTTGTGATATTGCTGACCTTGGAATTCTCAATTCCGTATTCACTGAAAAAATCAAGTGCGGCAGATACCACCTTTTCTTTGTTTTGGTTTTTTCTTGATTGTTTGGCTTTTGTTCTCATGTTTAATAACTCTGTCAGTCCGACTGACAAAATCATTTAGCTATATTCGTAAAAGAAAAGCAACAGAATAACTCGATTTGTCTATAACCGATGCTCTTTTATGCGATATGTATTGTTAAGCCATTTGCAGGCTGCTATGGTTCTTTTCAAACTGTCGAAAATAAGAAACAAAAAAACTCGGCGGTTGCCGAGCTAATTTGCTAGATGGAGCAAGCGACGGGAATCGAACCCGCGTGTCGACCTTGGCAAGGTCGCGTTCTACCATTGAACTACGCCTGCAAATGGCGGATCCTACGGGATTCGAACCCGTGGTCTTCTCCGTGACAGGGAGACGTGATAGGCCTCTACACTAAGGATCCACACAACGCTGTTTGAAGCGCCTAAATATTATCTCAATAACCCCTTTAAAATGCAAGACTTTTTTAGTTTTTTTTCGATGTTTTTTCTTTCAGTCGTTTTTGATAAGATTTTGAACATTTGATAGCCCTTTCATCAAGAAAACATTTGTTCTTTCGTTAGTATAATGTAAAATAAACCCGAAAACGCATTCTGCGGAGGCACAGTATGGAAAAGTTAATTTTATCCGAAGATGAAATTGTTCGTGTTTGTTCTCGTCTTGCCAAAGAGATCGATGCTAAGTTGGATGAAAACAAAAATGGTGTTCCTGTCTTAGTCGGTGTTATGAATGGCGCTCTTCCGTTCCTTTATGAATTAGTCAAGCATGTCAAGCACCCTATCGAAATCGATACGATCAAAGCGTCCTCTTATAGCGGCACTGAGACTACCGGTAAGGTCAATATCACCAAGGAGCCTGATATCAATTTAGAAGGCAGAGATGTCATCCTTGTTGAGGATATCATCGATACTGGTATCACGATGCACTATCTTCGTGAATACGTCAAGGAAAAATACAAACCTAAGAATCTCTATATCTGCATCTTGGTCAAGAGAGAAACTGAAAACGCTCAGTACGATGAGCTTGCCGATTTCACAGGTCTTTCTACCGATGAGCAAAGATATATCGTCGGATTCGGATTCGACTACTATGGACTTTGGAGAAACGAACCTTATGTCTTCGTTCCTTCCCAGAAAGATATCGAAGAGTGGGACAAGATTATCGAAGACGATAAGAAGCTTCACTCTGACTTGAGACTGAAATAACTTGAAAACCGCCTTTTGTGAGGCGGTTTTTTAGTTGAACGAGAACGAATCGATATCTTCGATTGATAGATATCTATCGAATGAAAATGAAAGATATTCGTCGATTGTTTTTTCTGCGGAAGAAGAAATCTTCTTGATTCTTCCTCTGTTGATGACTAGGGGATTGATGTATCTCTTTTTCGATGCGACTTTGAAATAACCTTCTTTCTCTGTATCAGAGACAAGAATGTGATCCATACTCCTGAAACGATTGAAGTCGGATACAAAGAGAGAATCCTTTTTCAGCTTCTCAAGAAGAAGTGGTTCTTCTGTATAAAGGTCATCTTCTGTTATTGTGTTTCTATCGATTGCAGCTTTCAAGATTCTTGAGAGAATCTCCATACCGAAGCGGTCTTCATCGGATATATAGTATCTTGATGTTTTCAAAGTAAGGAGCGTAAATTCCAATGCGATGTCTTCGTCTAAGAAGGCAAGTTCATCTTCTCCTTCTTCGTTCTTAGTTATTGTCAGATTGTCATAGAATTTTCTGACTGTCGCATAGTCAGTCAAAGAGAAGTTGAGAAAATTCGATAAAGTGTATTCAAGACGGTCAGCAGACAGTCTAGGTGAATCATTGTCTGCAATCGGATAGAGATGATAGTTGTCAACATCCTCTATCGATAACTGATATTGTTTGAGAAGAACAGGAATCAAAGAATCGTTTCTGATGATGGATGTTGTCTTTTCTTCTGTGGATTCCTGTGTCTTATAGTCGTGATGAAGAAAGTCGATGACATGGGAGAAACAAGGCGTAGCAATGTCGTGGAAAAGGCCAGCAAGAGCCTGTTTTCTGTTCTTTGTGAAGTGATAGGTGATAAGTGCAACACCAAGAGAGTGGAAGCCTCTTGAATAAGGAGCAAGGTCTTTATAGATAGGGAAGGAAGTATACTCCATTCCGCAGTGCATACCGACATGCTCGATTCTTTTCATTGCAGGAGAGAGGTGAGCTTCCACTAAAAAAACGGGGATATCTTTTTCGTATATCGATAAGATATCCTCGTTTCTCATTGCTTTCATTGTGAGTCAGTAAAATCAAGTTCGTATCCTAAAAAGGCGTAGCCGTTCTTATGATATGAATCGAGCGTTTCTTTCATTAAAGCAAGAAATGCTTCTTTTCCTTCCGCTTCCTTTTCCTTGTAAGAAGAGGAAAGACGTTGCCATTCTTTAACCATCTTCAGTTGTCTCTCATCCTTACAGGAATAGTAAAGATAGAGATGAAGCTGATAGCAGTGGAAGTTTTCCTGGTCGATCGCTTTGTCTAACTCTTCTTTGCTTCCTCTGTATTCGTTATAAGGCATCCACTGCATCGCAACATCCAAAGTGAGATACCCTTTATAATCTTCGCTTAAGAAAGGATGATCGTTGCGATAGGTCATCGCATAGATCTCCGGAAAAGCATCGTTGCTTGCAAAGACATTGTTATCAAAGGAAGAGATGAATGCATCAAGAATCTTTCTGTCATCCTTCTTTTCTTTGAGCAGGTCCTTCATGTAGGACAAAGAAGAAGTCTCTCTGATCATAAAAGACCTTTTTCCATCAAAGCAGGACGGAGTTCATCGCTCTTTTTGAAATCTTTGATTTCTCTTGCTTTATTGTATTCATTAAGAAGTGCGATATCTTCTTCGCTCAAAGGAGAGAATTCATAGGATAATCCAAGGATAGAAGCAAACTTGATCAAGGTTGCAAATAAGTCGCTGAGGTGATTCAAGTCAGCATCTTTCTTCATGGTGAGAGTGTTGACTTCCTTGATGAGGGAATCGAAAACAGTCATCGCATTGGCGACATTGAGATCATCAGTAAGAGCATCCATGAAAGCTTCGTATTTGTCCTGTAAAACTGTGCCATCAGGAATATGATTGATGGAAAGGACATTGAAAGCTTTTCTCAAAGAGGAGAAATAACGATTGTTCAGCTTATCAAAGGAGTTCAGGTTCTCTTCAGTGTAATTGACCGGTGCACGATAATGTGTGGTCTGGAAGAAGAGTCTGATCGCATTGCCAGAGTGGCGCTGTAAGACATCCTTGGCAAGAATAGAGTTTCCTAAGGATTTGCTCATCTTGACACCATTGGTGAGAAGGAATCCGACATGCATCCAATAATTGGCAAGACGTGTATGATTGTGAGCCTCAGACTGTGCGATTTCGTTTTCGTGATGTGGGAATTTAAGATCGAATCCGCCGCCATGAATATCAATCAGTGGCTTATGGAAGACAGAATTGACCATGACGACACATTCTGTATGCCAGCCAGGTCTTCCTGTTCCGATTTCGGTATCAAACTTGATGCCATCATCATCGGTGAGCTTCCAAAGGGCGAAGTCGAGCGGATTCTCTTTCTTGTCGGAGACATCGATTCTGCTTCCTGATACAAGGTCATCGATCTTCTGTTTGGACAAAGCGCCGTATTCTTTGACGGAATTGACACGGAAATAGATGTCTTCACCGCTTTGATAGGCGGAGCCGTTATTCTCTAAATCATGAATGAAAGAGGCCATCTTCGTGATGTATTCGCTGGCTTTAGGGTGATCATAGAGAGGAAGGATGTTCAGCTTATTGAGACAATCCTCATAGGCCTTGATATAGAATTCGGAAAGTTCTTTTTCGGATTTGTTTTCCTTCTTGGCCTCTTTGATGATCTTATCATCGATATCGGTGTAGTTGCTGACGCATTTGACATCATATCCGCACTCTTTGAAGACACGGGTGAGCAAGTCAAAAGTGACAGTCGGTCTGAAGTTTCCTAAATGAACATAATTGTAGACGGTAGGTCCGCAATAATAGATGTCGACCTCGTTTTCATCGATTGGGACAAACTCCCTGAGCTTTCCCTCATAAGTATCGAACAATTGAATCTTTCTATGCATAATTGCCTCCTAGTTTCCTAAATTGCGTTCCATATTCTGAAGACGATATAGATTATAGTACAAACCATGGTTCTGAAGTAACTGTTGATGATTTCCGCTTTCTTTGATGACGCCTTTATCGACAACGAAGATGATATCGCAGTCCTTGATCGTCGATAAGCGATGCGCGACGATGAGCATCGTACCGATCTTCTTCATCTTTTCCAAAGAGGTTTGGATGATGTTCTCTGTTTCCGTATCGATGTTGGCAGTCGCCTCATCAAGAAGGACCATGCTCGGAGAATAGACTAACGTTCTTGCAAAGGAGATGAGCTGTCTTTCACCGGCGGAGAAGTTAGCTCCCTTCTCTTTGACAACAGTCATATAGCCTTCGGGAAGTCTTGAGATGAATGTGTCGGCACCGACTTCTTTACAGGCCTTGATGACATCATCCTCTTTGACTTTCTCATCACCTAAGGTGATATTGTCGGTGATCGTTCCAGAGAACAGGAAGACATCCTGAAGCATGACGCCGATGTTTCTTCTAAGACAGGTCAATGAATACTCTTCGATATTGACGTCATCGATCAGAATCGCACCGGAAGTGATTTCATATGTTCTGCTGATAAGGGAGATGATCGTGCTTTTTCCGGCGCCTGTTGCACCGACAAAGGCAGCGGATTGACCAGGATTGATGACAAATGAGACATCGTGAAGGACATCATGACCTTTTTCGTAAGCGAAGCAGACATGACGGAATTCGATCTTTCCCTTGAATTCAGGAACATCGATAGCATCTTCTTTGTCTTCGATTTCAACTTCCTGCTGCAGAACGATTTCAATACGCTCTGTACTGGTGATGATGGATTCGATCTGGTTGAGGAGGTTGGTGATCTGCTGAATCGGCTGGAAGAACTGCGTCGAATAGGAATACAGCATCTGGAATGTACCAATCTTAATACCGGTCGTCATGCCTTTTAAGCGGATGTTTGGAATTGCGATGGCAATGACTAAAACGACACAGGAAATCTGAAGCAGATACATGAAGGGATAGAAAAATGCGAACAGCCTTTGAGAGTGGAGGAAGGAAGAATAGATGTCCTCGTTCTTCTTTTTGAACTCCTGCACCTTCTTCTCTTCTCTGTCATAGGTCTTGATGACCTTGATTCCCTGGAAGTTCTCAGAGAGGAAGGAGTTCATCTCTGAGATGGATTTCTTTTCTTTTCTGTAATACTTTTTGGCTTTCTTTCTGAAGAGATAGGAGAGGAAGAAGACGATAGGAAGATAGGCGAGATAGAGCAGTCCGAAGTAAGAAACACCTTCTTTTGAAGTGACAACGAAGGTTGTGACAATAATGATGCAAAGGGAGAGGAATGCGCGGAGGAACTGCGGAAGAATATCGGAGAACAAAGTCGAAAGGTTCTGCGTATCATTGGTGACTCTTGTGACATAGCTTCCGATCTTGAGCTGTCTTAACTGCTTCTGTGAGAGGGAGAGGATATGATCGAACATCTCATCTCTCATGTCTTTGATGACGCTTTGTCCGAGCTTTTTCAGTTTCAACGATACAAAGTAGCCGCCTAGACCTGCAAAGAACCAGGCACCCATATCAAGAAAGACATAGAAAGCGATGACTTTCATGCTCTCCTTGACATCATTTCCTCTTTCGATGGAAGAGAGGAAATCGATCATGCCCTTTGCGATGAGCGGCTCAAGGTTGAAACAGGCGATGACAAAAAGATCCAAGAGAAGAATCAGAATGAAAACTCTCAGATATGGTTTGAAGAAACGATAAATGCTTTTGAAGATAGCAATATCCTTCAATGAATACTGCTTCTGTTCAATGGTCTTGTCTTCACTCATGGTTCATTTCCTTCTCTAATTTCTGCATTTCGACTAAATCGTGATACAACGGACAACTGGATATCAGATCTTCGTGCTTTCCTATACCGACGATCTTTCCCTGATTCATGACAAGGATCAGATCGGAATTCTCAATGGCGGAGATGCGATGTGCAATGACAAAAGTCGTGCATCTGTTCTTCTCGCTCTTGAAGTGAGCTAAGATGTTCTTTTCCGTATCGGCATCGACAGCGGAGAGGGAATCATCCAAGATCAGAATGGAAGGATCCTTGTAAACGGCTCTTGCGATAGAGACTCTTTGTCTCTGACCGCCTGAAAGAGAGGTTCCTTTTTCCTTGACCATGGTCTTATAGCCATCGGGGAAAGAGAGGATATCATTCTCGATATCAGCAAATCTTGCTGCATAAGAAACTTTGTCTTTATCGATCTTGCCTAAGTCCTTTTCGCTGAAGGCGATGTTCTCTTCGATTGTTCCAGAGAAGAGGAAGGCTTCCTGAAGAACATAGCCGATATGTTCTCTTAAATCTGCTTTTCTCCAGTCGTTGATATCGACATCATCGATGAACAAGGTTCCTCTTGGGAGATTGTATAACTTAGGAAGGAGAGAGACGAGCGCCGATTTTCCACTTCCGGTCTTTCCGATGATACCAATCGTCATACCAGGTTCAGCTGTAAAGGAGATATCGGAGAGTGAATTCTCCAAGCTGTCAGGATATCTGAAGGAAAGGTTTCTGAACTCGACTTTTCCTTTGAGCTGATCTCTTTCTTCGTTGCTGTCATCGACAATATCAGGCTGAGTAGAGAGAATCGTTGAAATACGTTTTCTCGCCCCGCTTCCTCTTGAAGAGTAGTCAATCAGCATGCCGCCTGCAATCATCGGCCAGATGAGAACATCATAATAGCCTGCGAATTTGGAGCAGTCTCCGACATCCTTGATGTTTCCTGCTATAGAGGCATCGCCAAAGGTGATGACAGAATAAGCGCAGAGGAAGAAAAGAACACCGAAAGTGACGGTCAGATAGGTGTTGATGGAGAAATCGATCAAAGAAGAATAACGAAGATACTGAATAGAGGTGTTTTCGACATTGCGCGAATACTTTTTGAAATTCGTAACGCGGTCTTTTTCTTTCAAGAATGACTTGATGACGGAGAAACCCTGAAGGTTTTCTTCGGTGTAGTCGGATAGTTCCTCAAAGGTATCACTGGAGATCTTGTATCTTTTGCTTTCACCGCTTCCGACAACACCGCCTAAAACGATGAAAAGAACAAGCGGAATACAGGTGAAGAGCGTGATCTGGTAGGAGAGCATGAACATCAGCGTAAACGAACATGTTCCTAAGACAAGAAGGTCTGTCGTGAAGATAAGACCATCCGTGAAACACTGTTTGATCGTGGCAAGGTCATTGGTGAAGAAGGAGAGAAGGCCGCCGACTTTCTTGTCGGAATAGTAGGAAAGGGATAATTTCTGAATATGTCTGAACATATCCTCTCTTAAGTCCCTTTCGATATTGGCACCGATCTGTGCAGAGAAGAATCTCCATCCCATTCTGCCGACGAAGATGATGACGCCGATAAGAAGCATCGTGATCAGTGTCAAAAACAAGTCGGTCTGATAAAACGGCAATGTTTCAGTTGCATGCGTTGTGAAGGAATTGGTAAATCCGGTGAGGATTCTTAGCGGATTGGTATTGATGGCAGAAGAAAGGTCTTCCGGTTTTGCATTGAAAATAGATACGAGGTTACCAATAACCATCGGAATGCATAACTGAACGATATCGACAAGGGCATCTGTGATCAGAACGGACAAAAACAGATACCAGTACTTCAAATAGTAACGATTGATGTATTTTCCAAATATCATAAATTATTCTGTCTCATCACTGCTTCTTAAAATTTCCGTCACTTCAGCGTCAACATCATAGAACAGAGCATTGACGACCTTGGCTTTGACAAGGTCTCCAGGCTTGATGGGAAGCTTTGAATAGAGTCTCATCTTGCCATCGATATCATCCGGTGCATAGAGGTTGCAGATGCAGGAATAGGAAAAATCGTCATTCTGTTCAGTGACTAAGCAAGTATAGGTCTTGCCGATTCTTTCTTTGTTCAGGCGATAGGAGATCTTCTTCTGCTCCTTCATCACCTTGTTGTATCTTTCGACTTTGACCTTTTCATCAACCTGTTCTTTGAACTTGGCAGCAGGTGTTCCTTCTTCCGGACAGAACATAAAGCAGCCGAGATGATCGAATTTGATCTCCTTGACCTGCTTCATCAATTCCTCAAAGTCTTCTTTTGTCTCGCCAGGGAAACCGACCATGACAGTGGTACGGATGATGCTATCAGGAACTTTCGCTCTGAATTTTGCAATCAGATCGATGATATCCTGTTCGCTTCCTCTTCTTCCCATTCTCTTTAAAACATGAGGAGCAAAGTGCTGCACAGGAAGATCGAAGTAAGGAGTGAGCTTCTTCTCTTTGGCAAAAAGGTCGATCAGATCATCGCTGACTTCATCGGGATAGAGATACATCAGTTTGACAAAGTCGAAGCATTCATGCTTGAGAATCTCTTTGCATAAATCGGTGAGGGTAAGTCCGATGTCTTTTCCATACATGGAAGTGTCCTGAGAGATGACAGTCAGACTTCTGACACCTTCCTTCTCCAACATATTAAGCTCTTCTTTGAGCACTTCAAAAGGAACAGACTTGAAGCGGCCTCTGATATGCGGAATGGCACAGAAATTGCAGAAGTTGTCGCATCCATCTGAAATACGGAGATAGGCTTCTCTCTTGGGAGAGATGAAGACTCTTCTTGTAGGATCGATCTGACCGAAAAGCTTCCTGTCCTTGACAAGCTTCTGGAAGTGCTCAGAGAAGTTCTTATACTCCTCTAACGGAATCCAGAGAGCGACCTCAGGAATCTCTTTTTTGAGCTCTTCTAAATAACGGGTGGCAAGACAGCCAGTGACAACGACAGGCTTGTTATACTGGACCATCTCCAAGATGGCGTCGATGGATTCTGTCTTTGCAGAATCGATGAAGCCACAGGTGTTGACTATGATGATATCGCTCAATGCGGGATCAGAGACGGTTTCAAACCCGTTCATCTTCAAATAAGCGAGAATTTCTTCCAAATCGACCTGATTTTTTGCACAACCTAAAGAAACAATACCAATGTTCATAATCAACCTCCAATTAAGCAAAAATTATTTTATAAAATATATATATATTTAGCAACAAACTATATGGCGATTTCATCAAGCAGACGGACAAGACAGGATTCGATTTTTTTCTGTGCCGTCGCTTCAAAGCGTTTGACGACTTTTCCGCTTCTATTGATGAAGAAGAACGTAAAGTTCTCTCTGATTTCAGGATTGCTCATCCAATTCGGTCCCTTTTTGATCTCACGACAGTTCAGAACAGGTGTAAGAAGGTTTTCAGGATCAAATCCCTTAAACTTCTTTTTCTTGATCAGATAAGCAAATAGTTCTGATTTGTTTTCACCTGCGACGTCTTGCTTCTTACAGCGTAGGAAGGTCGTCATGAATTCTTTTCTGCAGTATGTGTCGATTTCCTCATCTGATTCAGGAGTCTGTTCTTGGAACTGATTGGATGGGATATCGATGATTTCAAAGCCATCAGAGCTAAAACGTCTATATAGGCTCTCCATAAAAGGATAAAAGTCGGAAAAAGGAGAATGAATCGCTGTATTGACAATCAGAATAACTTTGCCTTTCAGTTCAGACAAAGGAAGGATTGATTCATCATTCAGTTCAAGATTGAATTGATATATGTTATCGTTTTTCACTGACTCCTCCTTATTAACAACTTCTTGTGTTGAAATTAGAATTTATATTTAATATCGTTTCGGATAAAAGAAAAAACCCATCGCTGGGTTTCTATTTATAGCATGGTCGGGAGTGCGAGATTTGAACTCGCGACCCCCTGCTCCCAAAGCAGGTGCCCTACCAAACTGGGCTAACTCCCGATTGTAAGAAAAAAGAGCTGCAAAGCGGCTCAGTAGAAAATGGTGCCCTCGAAGAGACTCGAACTCTTGACCCTCTGATTCGTAGTCAGATACTCTATCCAACTGAGCTACGAGGGCAAACGATGGAGGTTCCACGCGGATTCGAACCGCGGGTTGAGGATTTGCAGTCCTTTGCCTTACCAGCTTGGCTATGGAACCAGCTTGTTAAATATATCACATTTATACAAGCAAAACAAGAAAAATATTATAACTTTCATGCATATTTATGCTATGTTAAAATTGTCGTGAAATATTTGACCTTATAGAATAGATATTCGTTTTAACTTTGTTTTAATAAATAGAATGGAGATGCTCTATGGAGAACTGTATCAATAGCGAAGAAAATATTATGAAAGCGCATTTTTATGAAAGCGAAGTCTTTCGCATCATAAAAGAAATCCTTTATATGCTTCTTGCTTTCTTTGTCCCTTTCACGCTTTTCTGCATCCTTTTTGCAAAAGCAGGATTCTCTCCGTTTGTTCCAGATGGGCTTACGATCATCAGCTTTGATCTTCAGTCTCAGTACATCACGTATATGAATTACTACCGCCAGCTTCTCCTTGACGGCGGCTCTTTTGTCTATACAAGCGCGAAGCTTTTCGGCGGTGATTTCTTATCAATCTTCACCTATTACCTGGCTTCTCCTTTCAATCTCCTTGTCGTCTTCTTCTCTAAAGAAGGAATACCGGATTTCTTTTTGATCTCATCTATTCTTAAAATGTCTTTTTCCTCTTTGAATTTCTATCTTTTTGCCAGATTCTTCTATAAAAAGCAGTCATTTGGAAACCTGCTGTTTGCTTTTGGCTATGGTATGGCTTCCTATTCGATGATCTATATTTCCGACTTCATGTGGTTGGATGGCGTCATGATTCTTCCTCTTATCATCTTAGGAATGTATTTCATCAAGAAAGAGGAACATTATTGGTTGTATCCTCTTGCTGTGTTCTATGGTCTGATGACAAGCTGGTATATCGGATTCATCCTCTGCTTCTTTGTCGTTCTTTTCTTCCTTTATCTCTTTTTCTCCGATGAGAGAAAATGGAAAGAGAAGAAACCTTTCTTCAAGAATACGATCATCTTATCTCTGATCGGCGGAATGATGGCCTCTGTTCTTTGGTTTGCCGCCTTCCTTCATTTCAGCGGAACAAAAGCCAATCAGTCCTTCCCTTATTTCTCCAATCTATCGATTTCCACTTTCTTTACCGGATTTTTAGAAAAGAATTATGCCACACCTCAGAATATCGAACAGAATTGGGGTTATGCAACGATGTTCACCGGTGTTGTCTCTTTGGTATTTGCACTTCGCTATTTCCTCAACCCTTCCTATTCAAGAAGGGAGAGAATCGCTTCTTTGATCTTTGTTCTGGTGATGTATCTTTTTGTCACAAACTCCATTCTGAATGCTTTGTTCCATGGAGGAAGAGAACCGACATGGTTCCCGGCCAGATATAGTTTTGTTCTCTGTTTCATGACCTGCTTCTTTGCAAGCAAGGAATATGATGCCTATAACCAGAGCAAGTGGTATTCCTTCTTGCTTCCTTTCGTTGCAGCTTGTATTGTCCTTCCGATTGTCTTATATACGGATAACTCCAATATTTTCAAAGGGAACGAAGAATTCGCCCGTTATCAGTTCTCGCTTCCTTCTTTATTGATCTATCTTTGTGCTTCTCTTCTTTCCGGTATTATTCCTTTTATGAAAATGTGGAAGAAATATGAAGGAAAAGAAAAGGTTGGAGAAACGATTCTCACCTGTGTTCTTCTTCCTTTGGCCTGTTATTCATCTTATCGAGGAGAGAAGAATATTCTTGATAAGAACATTGAATACAATCAGTTCCAGAAAGAAGAGACTTATCTCTCTGATGTTGCGTTATCGAAGGTCTTTGATGTCATCAAAGATTATGATCAGAACAACAATTACAGAATGGAATCGACATTCAACCGCCCTGGAAACTACAACGAAATCGACAACAACCCGATGTTCTATTCCTTCAGCGGACTGAATCATTTCTCCTCCAGCGAGAAGAAAACAGTAGAGGAGTATTTTGAAAAGCTCGGCTTCCATTACAACTACTACTTTGAAAGATACGATGGCGGAAGCACATTGGCGATGAACAGTTTCTTGAATCTCAAGTATCTGATCGATAATTCATCCTATTCGACCAATAAGCCGATATTCATGAAGAATGCTGATGAAAGAAACTTCTTTAAGAAGATGGAGTTAGAAGGAACAGAGGATGGATATACCTATTACGAAAATCAAAAAGTCCTGCCTTACGCCTTTGTCATCGATGATGACAACTACTCCTATGTTTCAGAAGGAAACAGAATCACTGAAAACAACATCTATTACTTCGATCACTTCGAATATCAGAACGAAATGTTCAAGACGATGAATTCTTCTGTTCTTGATTCAGAAGGATTCAAAAAAGATATCTTCCATCGCATCCCATTGAAACTGAAAGAATCATCATCCTTTACCTATGAGCTTGATAAAGACGGATATTATCTTGTCACTGCAAATAAAGGAACAACAATCCGCTTTGAATTTGATGTTCCCGCTGAAGCTAATGGCAACAATCTCTATTTCTATGATAAGAACAGAACAAAATCATATTCTGTCTATCTGGATAACAGATATTATGAAAACAACACCTACTGGCATGAAGGCATCCGTGGCTTCAATGACAATACAAGTCATCATCATACGCTGACTTATACGCTGAAATCGGATGTCAAAAACACCCTGTTCAGACCATTTGTCTATTATGAAGATCTCACCGTGTTAGGCGAGTATCTTGATTCGCTCAGAGACAGTGCTTCCTACGACTTGAAGCAGAAGAACAGACTGTTCTCCTTCTCCTATATCGGAACTTTGAATGTCAAAAAAGGAAAAGAGGACAAAACACTTCTTTTTACGCTTCCTAATGAAAGAGGAATGTCAGTCTATATCGACAACAAAAAGCAAAAAGTCGTAACCAGAATGAATATCTTTACTGCAGTCGATTTTTCATCTCTTGATGAAGGAGAACACAAAATTGAAATCCGTTATACGGATATTGGATTTGAAGTCGGATTCTTCCTTTCACTGCTTTCAATCGGAGGGCTTGTCGCCTTCCTGGTCCTTGATTACAGAAAGAAGAAATCAGTCGTCCAATAAGTTCTTTGTCAGAGTTTTCTCTATCGCCTTCTTTTTGTCTTTTCTTAAAAGCGGAGAATGATCAAGGCTCATCAGATCGATGAAGATAACAGAGAGAATAACCATATTGATAATAGCTGCCAATGTGACAGAATCCTCTTTTAAGATGTCGAGGAAATAGATGCTGAAACTGGACATATAATGAT
>CAKUXT010000024.1 GCA_934700375.1 uncultured Bacilli bacterium
GTTCATATCTATGGCGTTGCCGGTGACCAGCAGGCTGCATTGTTCGGCCAGTGCTGCTATCAGGCCGGAGACAGCAAGAACACCTATGGAACAGGCTGCTTCATGCTGATGAATATCGGAGATAAGCCCATCATCTCCAAACAGGGATTATTGACAACAGTCGCCTGGAGAGAAAACGGTGTTACCACCTATGCCCTAGAAGGTTCTGTCTTCATGGGCGGAGCCATCATCCAGTGGTTGAGAGATCAGATGGATATGATCAAATCTTCAGCGCAGAGCGAAGAATATGCAAACCGTGTCAATGATACTGCAGGCGTCTATGTCGTACCTGCTTTTGTCGGTTTAGGTACTCCGTACTGGGATGATGATGCAAGAGGTGCAGTCTTTGGTCTTACAAGAGGAGCTGACCGTCATAACTTTGTCAGAGCCACCCTCTTCTCTATCGCTTATCAGTCCAAGGATGTCATTGAGGCGATGAAGAAGGAAGCAGGTTTGGAACTGAAATCGCTTCGTGTCGATGGCGGTGCCAGTGCCAATGCGCTTCTGATGCAGTTCCAGGCTGATATCTTACATTGTGAAGTACATCTTCCGAAGTATATTGAAACGACAGCTTTAGGAGCTGGTTATATGGCCGGCTTAGGTGTCGGATTCTGGAAGAACAAGGGTGATATCGAACAGAATCACAGTGTTCAGAAAAAGTATTTCCCGATGATGCCTTTGGAAGAAGTCGATGAGCTCTATGATGGTTGGAAGATGGCTGTTGCAGCAACAAGAGTCTTTAAACCGAAACGCCGTTAATCAAACAATTCTGTATTTTCATCAAGAGTTGTAGAAACAGACAAACAAAAAGAGAATAATTCCCGTTAATTTTCTGTGTAACAATCGATCATTTCTAGTAAAATCATTAGGAATGGAAATGATTTATGGATCAGATTATTAATTGGACATTATTCTCTTTTTCAATTGTCATAGGACTTGTTCCTATTTTGGTTTCGTATCTGAAACAGAAAAAGAAGAAAGAAACATTTGTTTTCAAAGACAACATTCCTCTTTTGATCGCCTCTTTCTTTTTGATTGTGGGATGCATGACAAGAGTCTGTTTTCTTGATGTTCTCCCCGGCGGATTGAATCAGGATGAAGCAAGCTGCGGATATGACGCCTACGCTATCATGAAGTATGGTATCGATAGAAACGGCATGTCCTATCCGATTCATCTGATTGCATGGGGAAGTGGTCAGAACGCGTTGTATGCGTATTTCTGCATTCCCTTCATCAAGCTGCTTTCCAATACTGAAATCGCGTTAAGGCTTCCTATGGCCTTATCAGGATGCCTGTCGCTTTTTGTATTCTATTATGTGATAAAGGCTGTCTTTGATGAAAGAACAGCAACGCTCTCTCTTGCTTTTTTAGCCATCAATCCTTGGCATATCATGAAAAGCAGATGGGCTCTAGAGTGCAATCTTTTCTCAGAGATGGTTTTCCTTGTTGTCCTATTGCTTCTTTTAGCTATCAAAAACAAGAATTATTTCTTCTATTACTTTTCCGCTGTATTAGTAGGCCTTTCTGCGTATAGCTATGGAACCTCCTATTTCTTCTTGTTCTTCTTTGTCATCTTCTTCTTGGTCTATTTCCTCATCAGAAAGGTCTTCTCCTGGTATCATGTTCTTCTTTATCTGATGACTGTTTTCGTTCTCTGTATACCGATCATTCTGTTCTTGTATATCAATCTCTTTGATAAGGAGACGATACATCTGTTATGGTTTGATATTCCGAAACTGAAGACAGACCGCTTCCATTCAGTCACAACGCTCTTCTCCTCTACCTTCTTTGAAGATGCTTTCAACAACTTCAAAGACGGCCTGAAACTGATCTATACACAGGATGATTCTCTTCCTTGGAACAGCATTCCGTATTTCGGTCTTCTTTATATGTTCACACTTCCTTTCTCTGTCCTTGGCCTATTCAAGAACATGTTCAAGTCAGACAAGGAAAGGCTCTTATCCGGAATCGATAGAAAAGTGACAGCAAAAGATACCTATACCTTCTTAGTCAAGGATTGGCTGATTGTATCTTTGATGATGATGTTCATCATCAAAGCCAACATCAACAGAATCAATGTCATCTGGTTTCCGCTTATTCTTCTTGCCATTGATGGCATCATTCTTTTCTGCTCCTTCTTCAAGGCACATAGAAGCGTCAGAATAGGCCTTGCAACAGCCTATATGGCCTCTTATCTTACATTCTTCGCTTATTATTCCACAACGTGGAACAATAACAGAATCGCACCGAATTTCTATGCATCCTTCAAAGAAGCACTTCTCTATTCAGAATCGATCGAGCATGATACGACCTATATCTCCCACGCCAATTACACCCTTGTTCTTTACTATACTGAATATGATGTCCACGATTATATTGAAAGCGTGACATTCTCAAATCCGGGATCCGCATTTGAGAATGTGACCTCATTTAAAGGATATGTATTCTCTCTTCCTCATAAACTGGAAAAAGGAAATACTTATATCGTCTATAATTACGATAATAAGTACACAGAAGAAGAGATGGAAAAATATGAAGTGAAGCACTTCAAATATTATTCCGTCATCGATACGACAAAAGAAAGACAGAAATGATCAGTTTCTGTCTCCGTTTTCTCTTGTGATAAAGTTATATGGCTGTGCGCAGTCAATATCATCATCTCCATCAGAAGACTGATGATTCTTGTCTCTGATCATGTTCTTGTCTTCGACAGAGACAACGAACTGTGCGTTGTATTTTTCTAAGTCTCCGCTTGATGCATGGCCTGTTGCCTTCACATTCGAAGAGGGCATTCTTGTATGACAGAAGGGACAGTACCAATCATGATCGGGAACTTCTTTTTTGCAATTTGGACAGGTTCTCATAATTACCTCGCAAATATTATAGATTCTTTTCTTTGAAGTGATTCATTTTCTGTTGAAAAATGAAACAATTTCTTTGAAAATGAGATAATTTTTTTGAAAATATTTCTTTTTTCTATATAATGATATAAAGGAAAACGAAAATATGAATACAAAAAAGACAATAGTTGCATTTATTTATGATTACGATCATACGCTTTGTACAACGGATATGCAGAACTATTCCTTTATTCCTTCTCTGAACATCCAACCGAAAGAATTCTGGTCAAAAGCAAATGATCTCACCGAAGAGGCGCAGATGGATTCGCTTTTGGCTTACATGTATCTGATGATACAAGAATCCAAGAGGATGAATCTTCCTATCAACAGAGAGGCTTTTGTCCAGTTAGGAAAAGACATTCAATATTTCCCCGGTGTTGAGTCCTGGTTCAAACGTCTTGATGAATACGGAAAAGAAAGAGGCGTCGAAGTCCAGCATTATGTCATCTCCTCTGGAAACAAGGAGATCATCGAAGGCTCTTCTATCTATCCTTATTTTAAGAAAGTCTATGCATGCGAATACCTCTATCGCGACGGTGTTGCTGTCTGGCCTAAGAGCGTTGTCAACTATACGACAAAGACACAGTTCCTCTATCGTATCAACAAGGGCGTTCTTGAAATCTCCGAGAATGCAAAAGTCAACGCATCTATGCCGGATGAAGACAAGCCTGTTCCTTTTCAGAACATGGTCTATATCGCAGACGGAGAGACAGATGTCCCTTGCATGAAGACAGTCAGAAGCAATGGTGGCATCGCAATTGCTGTCTATGACAAGAAGAAGAAAAAACCGGCAAGCAGACTCTTCAATGATGGAAGAGTCGACTTCCTCTGCGAAGCCGATTATTCAGAAGGCAAGCAGCTTGATGATATCGCAAAGCTGATCATCGACAAGGTTGCTCCGATGGATAAGCTCTACCGCCTCCACTATAAACAGGTCGACGAAGAGAACAAGAAATAATAAGAAAGATCAACGCAACAAACAAAATAACAGCACATCGTCGTGCTGTTATTTTGTTTTCAGTGCAAGTTGATATACATCGCTTTTTTTCAGAGAATATTTTGCGGCGATTTCCTTTGATAAGTCAGAGATGGAATAGCCGTCTTTCTTATATTGTCTGATGATCTTCTTTAAAGAGGTGTCATCTAATTTGATCTCTTCTTCGTCAGCTCCCTTGACGATGATGACACATTCTCCTCTTTCTTCCAAAGGGGAGGATGTGAGCTCATCCAAGGTTCCATGAATGACTTCTTCATGAATCTTGGTCAGCTCTCTTATCAATGCGACTTCTCTGTTTCCGGAGAAGACATCCTTCATATAGGAGAGCGTCTTGACGATTCTTTTGGGTGATTCATAAAAGATCAAAGTCTCTTTTCTGTCCTTTAAGGAGGTCAGCATCGTTTTGATCTGTCCTGCCTTGGTCGGAAGGAAACCATAGAAGGAGAAGTCTGCGCTGTCAATACCTGATAAGACAAGTGCGCTCAGTGATGCAGTAGGACCAGGAAGAAGAGTGACTGGTACATTCTCTTCATGACAGGCCTGAACTAAAATCGCACCGGGATCGGAGATACCGGGCATTCCGGCATCAGAACAATAGGCAAGCTTCTGTTTGTTCTTTTTGACACTTAAGACCAGAGCGTGTGCTTCTTTTGCCTCCGTCTGTGCATACAAGGAAACATATTTCTTGTTCTTGATTCCGTAATAGGAAAGAAGAAGAGAAGTATTTCTTGTATCTTCACAGGCGATGATATCGGCTTCTTTTAAGAAGTTCAAAGCGCGCAATGTGATATCGTCACGATTGCCGATCGGTGTTGTCACCAAAGCGACAAGACCGGAATCCTCGTTTTCGTATGGCCTATTTCTTATCATGGCTCTTCCTTATCGGTGTGATATCAAGGATGGAGGAATCTTCGATTTCAGAAACAGGGATGAATCCAGAGGAAGAAGAGGACTTGTTCTTGAAGTTATTGTTGTTGAATTTGTTCTTTCCGCCGAAGTGGTGATTCTGATTTCCGTTATAGGTCTTATGATTGTTGTTATTGTTATTTCTGTTATTGAAGGAAGGATTGTTCTTGTTCTGATTCTTGTTTCTATTTTGCTGATTCTTCTTGTTGTTGTCTCTTCCTGTGTTCTCTTCTTTGCGTCTTTCTTCGTTTCTCTTGATTTGAGCGATACGATTATTGGTATCGGAAATACCATAGCCGCTGAGGTTGACGCCGGCATTGACATCTTTGTTCATACTGAGAAGCTTGGCATCCTGTTTAGCTAAGCCTTTCTTGACTCTTTCATATTCTTCCTTGGTGAAGGATTCATAGTTGTCACCATTGTATGTTGTGATGGTATCGGTGAGGAGATTGAGGCCTGTCACTTCATACTGCTTGTTGAGATAAGTGAATTTTTCGCCGATTTTAGGATATAAAGGTCTAAGCTGTGCATAGGCTTCATCTTCGAACTTCAGACAGCACATCAGTTTTCCGCACTGGCCGGAAAGCTTAGGGATGTTGATGGCAAGAAGCTGATTCTTGGCCATGGCGATGGAGATGCCGTCAAAGGAGGTGAGGAAGGTTGTGCAGCATAAAGGAAGTCCGCAGGGACCGATTCCGCCGACAAGTCTTGCCTGATCTCTAGGTCCGATCTGACGAAGCTCAATCTTCAGACGGAACATGCCATTTAAGATTTTGACAAGCTCTCTGAAGTCGACTCTGGTATCGGAAGTGAAGGTGATGAGCGCCTTGTCTTCATCGACATCGAGATAGGTCTTCAAGACCTTCATTCCAAGGTTGAGCTGATCTGCCTGCATCTGTGTGGACTTGGAGATCTGTCTTCCTTTTTCTTCTGCTTTCTTTTTGAAGGAACAGTCAGAAAAAGTTGCGATTCTTTCAATCATCGGGAAAGAGGTGTTGAAATCCTCTTTCTTGAGTTCTTCTTCGCTTGCGATTCTTGTTTTTACAACAGTTCCGACGAATGTGCCATGTGTCGTGTTGACGACGACACTGTCACCGACATTGATGTCTTTATCGGTTCTATAGTACGACATTCCCATGAAATCGAATGGGATTCCTAATAATGTGATCATAATCATTTCTCCTCATCTAAGGCTTTGATAAGCCTTGCAGAAAGCAAAGTAGGGTTGTAGTTGATATGCTGATAAGCAAGAGCTTCTTTGACAACGGCATCCGCTCTTGCGATTCTGTTTTTGCTTTTGCTCAGTTTTATAATGATATCTCTGAAGGGATTGTCCTCTTTGACATCGTTGAGCAGAACAGCAGCGAAAACTTCATGAATAATCAAATACATCCAATTATAGCACGTTGACCCTTTTTTCAGGCTTGTCTGAAACAAAAGAGTGTATCCGGCCTGGGCAACAGAAGAGGTGAGATCGTTTAGGAAGCTCTCTGCGATCTGATATCCTTCTAAGAAGGATTTATCGTTTTGCAGCGTCTCTTTTACACTTTCATAGGAAGAGAAGTAATGGGAGAGGATATAGGCTTCTCCTTCGTTGAAGGAGATATCCTCCTCTTTCTTCTTTTTCTTCTTGTCCTCGTCATTATCGGAAAGAACAATCGGATTCTCCAACAGTTCTCTCTGCATCTCTTTTTCATCGATGGGATCGATTCTGACTAGTACGCTTCTTGAAAGGATCGTCTTTAACACTTTATCGATGTTGTAGCTTGTCAGGATGGCAACTTGGCCTTCCCTTGGCTCTTCTAGAAACTTCAGAATCGTATTGGCCGCTTTTTCCGTGATATTCTCGACGCGGTGGATGACATAGCATAGACGATGTCCTTTTTCAAAAGCGGACTCAGAGAACTTATCCTGAAGGTTCTGGATGTCCTCTTTTTTGATTCTTGTCGTTTCTCCGTCGATCAGAACGAAATCCGGATGGATTCCTTTATCGAATCTCTTGCAGCTGTCGCATTCATCACAGGCTAAGTAAGAGTTCTCGCAGCCTAATGACTTAGCCAAGAACAGAGCACTTTCTTTCAAAGGAGCGTTTCTTTCACCATAAAGAAGATAGGCGGATGACAATCTGCCTGTCTTTCTGGAATTGATGAAAAGCTTTGCGGCCTTCGCTTCGCTTTTTAGGAAAGTCTCTTTGTTCATGTAGTTTATTTCTGTTCTTCGAGCTTCTTCAGAATCTCTTTGACGATGTTATCGGCGATGACATCAGGAGCAGGTGTTGCATCGATTTTGATGATTCTGTCTTTGAATTTTTCATTGACGATCTGATATCCCTTATAGACTCTTTCATGAAAGGAGAGAGCTTCCTGATCGAGTCTGTCAGCTCCTCTTTTTCTGTCCTTCACTCTCTTCATGCCCTCTTCAGGGGAGAGGTCAAGGAAGAATGTGACATCGGGATAGACGTTGTCGATTGCAAAAGCGTTGATGGACATGACCTCATCGATTCCGATGCCTCTTGCATATCCCTGATATGCCAAGGAAGAGTCGATATAACGGTCGGAGATGACGATCTTTCCTTCCTTTAAGGCAGGAATGACGACTTCGACAAGGTGCTGTCTTCTGCTTGCTGCATATAAAAGGGCTTCGGTGCGAGGATCCTCTTCGGTATTGTTCTTATCCAAGATGATAGAACGGATCTGCTCTGCGATCTTGCTGCCGCCGGGTTCTCTTGTGACAAGGGGATAGATTCCTAAGTCATTGAGTCTTTTCAGTACATTTTCAAGCGCAGTTGTCTTACCGCATCCATCGCATCCTTCAAACGAAATAAACAAGCCTTTATTCATCTTTCTTTTCTCCTTCTTTGATTGAAATTCTTCCCTTTAAGGAAGAGGTGATTGTCATGCTGTCCAGATATTCAAGGTTTGTTCCTATCGGAATACCATTGGCCAACTTTGAAATGCTGATCTCACTGTCGTTCTTATAGAGATTAGCGATATAAGAGGCTGTCGTCTCTCCTTCCAAGTCGGTGGGAAGAGCCAAAATCAGCTCTTTGACATGATTCTCTTTTACTCTTTCTTTCAATTCCGGAATGCCGATCTTATCCGGTGTTCTGTTCTTTAGCGGAGACAGTGTTCCCTTCAGCGTGAAATAGGAACCGTGGTATCCGTTTGTCTTCTCAATCGTCAGGATATCCTTGCTGTCTGCAATGACAAGAAGCGTGGATGTGTCTCTTGTATGATCAGAACAGATCGGGCAGACATCATCATAGAAGGTTCCGCAGAACGGACATCTTTTCACTTTCGTAAGGGCATCATCAAGAGCGCTTATGAAATCTTCGACATCCTCTTTTTTCAAAGAGAGCGTCGCATAGGCAAGCCTTTCTGCTGTCCTATATCCGATGCCGGGAAGCTTCTTATAGGAATTGATGAGATCGGTGATGGTTTTAATTTCCTGCATCTTTCAGCATTGCATCCTTCTGCATTCTTTCAATATCGCCCTGAAGCTCTCTCTGCAAGTCATCCTGATCCTGTTTGATTGCATTGTTGAGATTGTTCAATAAGGAGATGATGGCCTTTTCCATCTGACCTTTGGAAGAGGTCTCATAGAACCCCTGATCGATATGGACATCAAAGACGGTGTGGTCTCCTTTCATCTTGATGGAGACACCCTGGAATTTTCCCTGATATTCCTTCTGCTGAAGTTCGTTGGATTTGTTCTGGAATTCTCTTGCTTTTGTCTGAAGCATGAGAAGATCGACGGCTTCTTTCGACTTTTTGATGTTTTCATCATCCATGATCGTTACCTCACTTTATATTCACAATGTCATTGAAGAAATTGGTCGATGCATCGACTTTCTTCAAAACGCCGAAATCGATGTTGAGCTTGTCTTCTTTTGGCTGTATGTGGTTTTTGTAGTCGTTGTAGATCTCTCTTAGCTCATTGTCGGTGATAGGAAGGATGTTGAGCGGTTCATTGAAGCATTCGTTTGTGATGCTAAGAAGCGTATTCTGAACATTCTTCTTGTTGATCTTGCTGATCTCAAGAGGAGATTTGTTTGTGACGACAAGAATGTTCTCTCCGAAGAGCTTAGGAGAACAGCTGTATAGCGCCTTAGCTTCAAAGGACTTATCGTTGTTGAACAGACTTTCAAGCTTTGCCCATTCTTTGACAAGAGATTTTCTCTTCTCCACATCGCAGTGATACATGATGTAGAGGATATCGTCTTTGCTGTAGGTGATGATATCCGTGCTTGTCTCGACATCATTGGCTTTGGCCGTGAATGTCTTCTCCTTGTTTTCGGATACGATTTCAACAGGCTTTGACTGAAGTTCTGGTTTTGGTTCTTCCTTTGCCGCCTGTGGAGCTTGGCTAGTGACAACAGAGACAGCCTGTTTAGGAGCCATCATCGTGATAAGAGCGAGCTCAAACTGGGTGAAGACATCATCGCTGAGCCTGTTGTCGCGGATATTCTGCATGAGAATGTCGATATCATATCGGCATTCATCGACAGACATATGGATCTTCTTCACCTCATTCTCTCTTAAGTGCTCTAAGAGACTTGCATCCTGTGTGATGTTGTAGATTAGAAAATCCTTGTAGATGTTGATCATATCATTGCGGAATCTTCTGATATCCAAGCCTTGCTGATAGCGTTCCTTGATGGATTTTAAGACGGCATCAGCTTTTTTCATGGAGATATCATTGATGATAGCAATCTCCTCATCCAAAGAGAGAAGACCTAATAAGTCATTGACGTCTTTTGTTTTGATGTCATCTCCGCAATAGGAGACGACTTTGTCTAAGAGGGAGAGAGAGTCTCTTACACCGCCATCGCTTAAAGAGGAGATGAGCCTTAAGGCATCATCCTCGTAAGTGATGTGTTCGTTATCAAGAACACGCTTCATGTTCTTGATGAGATCCTCATCGCGGACTTTGGAAAAATCAAAACGCTGGACACGGGAGAGAATGGTCGGTAGAACTTTCTGAGGATCGGTGGTCGCAAGGATGAATATGACAAAGCTCGGCGGTTCCTCGATCGTCTTTAACAGTGCGTTGAAGGCGGAGTCGGACATATTGTGGACTTCGTCGATGATATAGACCTTGTAACGGGAAAGAAGCGGCTGATAGGAGACATTCTCAATCAGCTGTCTGACGGAATCGACTGTGGAGTTGCTGGCAGCATCGATTTCGATGACGTCAGGATGCTGTCCGTGCATGATCTTCTCACAGGAATCGCAGTGATTGCACTGATGTCCAAGGCCTTCTTTGCAGTCCAAAGCCTTGGCAAAAAGACGTGCCATTGTTGTCTTTCCTGTTCCTCTTGGGCCGCAGAAAAGATAAGCGTGTGCGATTTTGTCTTCGCTGATTGCGTTCTTCAGCGTTGTGACGATCGCTTTCTGGCCGACTACTTCTTCGAAAGTCTGTGGACGATATTTGTTGTAAAATGCCTGATATGCCATTTCTTACCTCTGTTTTTAGACTTTAATATTATAACCCGAGAGACACCTTTCTTATATCTAATATATAAATAAATTAAATTGAAGTATAATGTTAACTATTATGAGAAAATTATTGGCTTTTCTTTTAAGAATCGATAATCTTGACCGCATCATGGTCTTTGTCTCTATCGCCTTGTTTTTGGTGACTCCTTCCTATGTCCTTTATTGGACTACGGAAAGCAATCAGGTGACGGATGTTGTGATACGCTGTATCACAGCAATCGGTGTCATCGCTGGAAGCGGTGTGATTACACTGGTTAGGCCGATTAGAACAACTCCATTCTACTTCCTTGAGTTGCTCATTGTGTATTCGATTCAGTTTTCGGAATTCAATCCTTCTGGATTCGGTCTTAATTTCATTGCGATATTCTGGCTTGAAATCATTTATTGCATCATCGGCTTTCTTGTCAGTCTGTTTTCTTATAAGCATTACGCAAAAAGGAAAAAGAAGCAGACCAGCGCCATGAATGAGGATACCAATGAAGATACCATTTATGATTTCCTCAATGCTTCTGATGCCAATAAGCGTATCGAAGAAGATATCGAGAACATCATGGAACAGGAAGAAAGAGAAAAGATGAGAAGAAACAAGCAGATGAAGTTCTCTCGCCTTACAAGAATCTTTTCTTTTGTCGTTTCTATCATTACGCTGTTGGTCTACTTTATCTCCAGTTCACAGAAAGGATCTTTAGGTGCAAGGGGGGTCTATCCTCAGCTTGTCTTCCTTGCCATGATCCTGATTTCTGTGATTTTCATCGCATCTCTTCGTTATCCAAGAGACTTCAAATACCTCTATTTCTATAATGCAGGATTCTTCCTTCTTCTGCTTCTTATTATCTCTAGAGAATTTATGATGAGACCTCTTTTTCTCATCATCGCTTTTGTTATTGTAATGTTATCTTTCCTTATCACATTGATTGTTGAAGGAAGAACATGGATGGGCGGATTATCGGATTAACGGATGATGAGATAACGGTCTCTATCATAAGAGTCTTTCCATATCTCTGTATGATAACGATCCTTATTGATTTCTTTGAACAGCTTTTCTGTGTTCATGCTATTTGTCGATTCCAATTCAAAATAGGCGCTTCCATTCTCATTCAAATGAGAAGGAAGATCGTTGAAGATGCTTCGATAGGAATCCAATCCGTCTTTTCCGGAGAATAATGCAATATGGGGTTCAAAAGGAGCATCGACATCTTTGCTATCCTCTTCAATGTAAGGAGGATTGGATATGATGATATCGAATGTATCATGGATATCTTTTAAGAAATCGGATTTCATAAAGGTGATATCCGTGTTATTGATTTCACTGGATTTCTTTGCGATAGATAATGCATCCGAAGAGATATCGGAAGCATAGACAATCGCATCAGGAAATCTCTTTTTGATAGCGATAGCGATGATACCGGATCCTGTACAGAGATCTAGAATCTTCTTACCGTTAAGATCCATCTGATAGAGATAGTTGTAAATGAAATCAGCAGTCTCATTCCTTGGAATGAGGGTAGACTCATTTAGCAGGATATGGAGAGAGAGAATATCGATATATCCGGCAAGGTAATTGCTCGGATATCCGCTTTTGAGTTTTTCTAAGACTTCTTCAGCATCTTTTGCTTCCTCATCGCCGTGAATACCGAGGTAATCAAAAGGCATATTAAAATATCCGTTGAATACAACTCTGATATCAGCGAGAGGAATGTTTGCTTCTTTTGCTCTTCTGAAAAACTCATTATATGTCATCTATATTACTGCTTGTCTTCCATTTCTTTCTGTAACTGCTTGGTCTGTTCTTCCAAGAGGTCTTTCTGGTTGGCTTCATTTAATGCAGTGAGCATTTCATCCAAGTCACCGTTCATGATCTTCGGAAGGTTCAGACAGGAGTAACCGATTCTGTGATCGGTGACTCTGTTCTGCGGATAGTTATAGGTACGGATTCTTTCGTTTCTTTCGCCGGTTCCGACTTTGAGTCGTCTTTCACCGCCGATTTTCTCTTCGATTTCGGCATCATGCTTTGCCTGCAGTTTTGCTTTCAGCATTTCCATACAGGTTTCCTTGTTGGCTAGCTGATCTCTTTCGACCTGGCAGGAGACGACGATGCCTGAAGGAACATGGGTGATACGGACAGCAGACTCTGTCTTGTTGACGTTCTGTCCGCCTGCACCGGAGGAGTGGAAGGTATCGATCTCTAAGTCAGCAGGATTGATGACGATATCGACGTGCTCGATTTCAGGCATGACCAATACTGTTGCAGTGGATGTCTGAATCTTGCCGTTTGCTTCTGTGACAGGGACTCTTTGAACACGGTGTGCGCCGCTTTCGAATTTGAGTTTGGAGTAGACCATCTTTCCTTTGACTTTGTAGGAAATCAAAGAATAGCCACCTAAAGGAGTGGGAAGAGAGTCAAGAATTTCGATCTTCCAGCCCATTCTGTCTGCGTAGTGGGAATACATACGGAAAAGGTCACCGGCAAAGATGTTTGCTTCATCTCCGCCTGCTGCGCCACGGATTTCCATGATGATGTTCTTGTCATCGTTCTCATCTTTGGGAAGAAGAGCGATCTTAAGCTCTTCTCTGAGCTTTGCAATCTCATTAGCGAGAGTATCGAATTCTTCTTTTCCCATCGCTTTGATATCGGGATCTGTATCCTTCATCATTTCCATAGCATCATTCTGATCGGATTCTTTTCTTTCCAGATCGTTGAACATTCTGACAGGTTCTTCCAATGTAGCTCTTTCTTTGCTGAGCTTTGTCATTGTCGGAATGTCAGCCTTTCCTTCGGAAAGAATGTTATCGATGTCAGTAAGACGGATTCTCATCGCCTTGAGTCTTTCAATCATGTAATCCATGTTTCGTATTCTCCTTCATAATCTACAATATCCAAAAAAAGATTTTATCACAATATCCTTATTTCTTATCCTGATTTCTTAGTGTCAGGAAGAAGTCGTTCATCAATTTGATGAAACGGCTGTCTTCGATCTCCGACACTTTGATTCTGTCATCGACAAAAGAGTGGTAATGAGATAAGGCTCCGCCTTTCTCATCTCTTAAGACATAATACAAAGATGAGACACCTGCTTTGATGATAGCGCCCATACAGAGAAGACAGGGTTCCATTGTGACAATAAGGGTGCTGTTTTTCAGATATCGGCTATCTGTTTCTTTGAGCGCCTTATTGATCACAGAGAATTCAGCGTGTAAGAATGGATTGTTGTGTTTCTCTACTTCGTTATGGCTGTAGAACTCTCTTCCGTCTTCTAAAACAAGACAGGCTGAAACAGGAATCTCGTTCTCAAGCATTGCAGTCTCAGCTTCTTTGTAAAGGTTATCCAGTATTCTTAATAAATCGTTCTTTGTCATATTGAAATAAAAAGCCATCGCACACAGAACCACACTCTTATGGCTGCTGCCTTCCGGCCCTGACCAGGTTCGACGGGAACTGTCGCGATGGTGAGTAAATTATATCAAAATCGCAGTGACAAGTAAACGGATGGAAACCATCTGTTTTGGAAAGTATGGCATTTTTATCTTATTTAGCTAGATTGTGTTCTTTTTTCGGTGGTTTTACAGAATAATTAGAAATCAGAACCAAACAGCTAGAATCTTATACTAAGTATAAGGCTCTTTTCTGTAGTTGTATAGTGAAAATACAACATGAATAGGAGACATAGCAAAAACTTTTAAATTTCAAAAGTTTTTGCTACTGCAATAACCAGTCGATTAAATTGATCGCTTTGATTCCGTTGATATTCGAATAGCCTTTATCTAATGAAAGGATGATTTTATCATAGTGGTCGTCAATGCATTGAAAAGGATGTATTTCTCTGTTTCTTGTTGAATCATTCATAAGTGATTCAGTCACTTGAAAATAAGTGATTTCATTGTTTTTGACAGCTCTGAAATCAACCTCAAGAGCACCTATTTTACCAATGGAAACATCATATCCTCTGCGCAGCAGTTCAAAATATACCAGGTTCTCGTATGAAAAGCCGCGATTGTAAGGAGTATAGCCTAACAGATGATTCTTGATGCCTAAATCGACAATGTAAAACTTTCCGTTGGTTTTTAGCATAGCCTTTCCTTTCAAGTCATACCTTTTTGCTTCATAGAAAACAAATGCTTCCAATAATCCTTGTATATAATCGGTGATTTTATGATTTCCTAATGTGTTTTTTTGATTTTCGTTTATGGATGCTGCAATTTTGTTGTAGGAGTATTCTTTTCCAATGTTATCCGCTAAAAAAACAGATATCTTCTTCAATAGCAATGGGTCAACTATTTTTGTTTTTTTGTTTTGTTCTCTTTGCAGAATATCGTTGTTGATCACTGTTGTATATATGCTATCAAGATATTTAGAAATGGAGTCGCTGGACAAGGGCAATTCGCTGATTCCAGGCATTCCTCCATACTTTAAGTAAGCGTCAAATAGATCGTTGATATCGTAAATTGAGTTGTCTTTGTAATAGCAACGGGTTTCATTTATGCCAAGCACATTGATTTCTTTTGCTGTTGTAAATTCTCTGAAATCAAGAAACTCTTTAAAAGAAAGCGGAAGCATCTTTATTTCCACATAACGGCCTGAAAGCAATGTTGAATATTCACTTGAAAGCATATGTGAATTTGAACCGGTTATATAAATATCGGAGTCAATATCTTCTCTAAGTGAATTGACAACTTTTTCCCAACCAGCTATAAGATGTGGCTCATCAAGAAAAATATAGGTTTTGCCCTCTTTATATGATTTGCTGATTATATAATCATAGACTTCAGAATATGTCATATCAGAGAACTTCAAGGATTCAAAATTGATCTTGATGATTTGCTCTTTTTTAATACCGACGCTTAATAAATAATTGATCATCAAATCTAATAGTTTTGATTTTCCGCAGCGTCTGATACCTGTTACTATTTTGATCGAACTTGTATCTTTAAAGCTGATAAGTTGGTTCAGATAATAATCGCGGTTCTTTAATTTTTCCATATGTTCTGTTCTCACTGAATTTATTATAGCAAAAACTTTTAATTTTCAAAAGTTTTTGCTATAGGCATTAGTGATTACGCATACCCGAAATCGGTTTTGAGCCCCGATTCCTGCCTCTGAATCATTCAAAAAACACATCGATTTTGTACCGCACCCCTGACATTGGACTTTAAATAGAACTATAGCACAACATTGGGACAGGCACAATGCTCCTGTTGC
>CAKUXT010000025.1 GCA_934700375.1 uncultured Bacilli bacterium
CTTCTGAAAACGGTTTGGAGCAGATTCAGGCTAAGGCCATTGTCCTTGCTATGGGATGCAGAGAAAGAAGCAGAGGCGCAATCTCCACTCCTGGCGATCGCGTTGCCGGTATCTATACAGCCGGTGCTGCTCAAAAGTACTGCAATATCGACGGTTATCTCGTCGGCAAGAGAGTCGTTATTTTAGGCTCCGGCGATATCGGTCTTATCATGGCAAGACGTATGACTTTAGAAGGTGCCAAGGTTTTAGCCGATGTCGAGCTTTGCCCTTATTCCAACGGCTTGAACAGAAACATCGTTCAGTGTCTTAACGACTATGATATTCCGCTTTATCTCTCCCATACTGTCACCGATATCATCGCCGATGAAGAACATCACAGAGTCAAACAGGTCGTCATCTCCAAGGTCGACGAAAAGAATCAGGTCATCCCTGGGACCGAAATCCGCTTTGACTGCGATACCCTTCTTCTCTCTGTCGGTCTGATTCCGGAAAATGAGCTTTCCAAGAAAGCGAATGTTCAGCTCGATCCTAGAACTAGAGGCGCTATTGTCAAAGACAACCTTGAAACCAGTGTCGAAGGCATCTTTGCCTGCGGCAATGTCCTCCAGGTCCATGACCTTGTCGACTATGTCTCTCAGGAAGGCGAAAAGGCTGGAAAGAATGCGGCCAATTATATCAAGAACGGCGAGATCAAATCCGAATGCGCCACTTCCGTTGTCGGAAACGGCATCTCCTATCTCTGTCCGCAGAAGATCGCCTATGATGGCGATGACAAGTTCGAACTCTCCTTCAGAGTCCGTCATCCGTTCAATCGCTCTAGAGTCGTTGTGACTGCTGACGGCGAAGTCATCAAGAAGGTCGAAAAGCTGAAAATCATTCCTTCTGAAATGGAAAAGGTCGTTCTTCCTAAGTCTGCTATCTTAGGCAAGAAGGAAGTCAAAGTCGAAATCGAGGAGGCCTGATCATGATCAAGAATTTTGTTTGCATTCAATGCCCAAGAGGCTGCTCACTTGAAGTAGATACTGAAAAGATGACAGTCACCGGAAACTCCTGCCCTAGAGGCAAGACCTATGGTATCAATGAGGCGACTCATCCTGTCAGAACCATCACTTCCACCATCAAAGTCGACGGCGGAAGAATCGCACGCTGCTCTGTCAAGACAAGTACCTCTGTTCCTAAGGAACTCATCTTCAAAGTCATGGAAGAGATCGATGCCGTTGAGGTCAAGGCTCCTATCCATATCGGTGATGTCATCATCCACGATGTCCTCTCTACCGGTGCTGATGTTGTTGCAACGAAGGAAGTCTTAGAAGCTTAACTTAGTCAAATTAAAAATTGTGGTCCTGTTGAAAGGACCACAATTTTTAATTGCGATAATAAGGTTGTCTGACTGAATATGACAATATTCTGAACTTATTTTACTAACAGTTGATAAGTGACTGTGCAGTTCTTTGTAAGGATCGTATAAGTATGGCGCTCCAGTCCTTTTTCTGTCTGAGGAAGAATCATAGAGTCGGAACTGATTGTGAAGTACGCACTCTTTGCTTTTTCAAATGCCTCTTTGTTATTGAGTGTTGTATCGGTGTTGATTTTGCATTCGGAATATTTGAAGACGGTATCGATGATTTGCTTTTTGGTATCATAACGAGGCCATTGTTCTAAGGTGAGATTGCCGACTTTTCTTTTGAAAGTATACATGTCGTAATCCTTTAGATACTTGTCCTGATAGACTTTGAAATAACTCGTTGTCGGATTTCCGAATCCCCAAAAATCAGCGCCGTGGAGATATATATGTTTTCCGTCTACATTCTCGTATTCGTTGATGAATGTTGTCGAAATGGAGTAGGATTGTTCGATGATTGTCTTATCATAGTTTTTGACTGTGATTTTCTTGCAATCGATAACCTGATCTGTGCAGGATGCTAAGAATAATGACGCCAATAATGGCAATAGAGTTCTTTTTTTCATTTTGTTTTCCTTTCTTTTATGCCATGGGACGATATTCGATGATCCAGTCATCCTTGATGTTGATATAATTGTGCTTCTCTAGGCTTTTATCATCTTTGTCCAGATAGATAGTCCCTTCGCAGTCTGTGTAGTATGCAATCTTTGCTTTTTGATAGGCTTCTTTGGCGTCTCCTTCCAAATGGTTGTTTTGTTCCGTCAAAGTGAATTCGAAGTATTCATGGAGGAAGTCGAGCCTGTTCCTATTGAAGTCGATGAAATAGCGCTGCTCCTCTAATAGATACCCGACAAACTGAACGAATCTGTATTCGACATAGCTTTCTGATTTTTCTGTCTGATATACTTTGACAGGAACATTGACAGTCGTGATGTGTCTGCCGTCGTTTTCGCTCTTTGTCAGCTGTCTATCTAAACAGATGGTCTTACCGTCATCGCTTTGGTATTCGTATACGGGCATGATTGTGTAGTAGAACACTTCGTAATACTGTTGAGAATCGATGGAAATGAAAGAACATTCGACAAGACCTTTGGTATTGTTTTTGCTGCAGGATGCAAGCAACAATACAGGCAGTAACAGCAATGATGTTTTCTTCATCGGTGACCTCCTTGCTTTTCTTTGCTTATTTAATAACACAGAGAAAGATAAAACACAAATGAAATCAGAAACTGAGTCAGAATCATCGACACATAGTAGCTTTTTGTCTTAAAAAAGCCTAGGCTTTCAGATCGTGCTTATAGTCAATGATTATATAGCACATATCTGTTTGCCTAAGCTTTATAGAATCGATCATCTAAAAATGAAAGGATAGAATGTCTGCATTTCCCTTCTCGATTTCAAAGGAAAGAACTGCTTTTTTCTTTGAAGAATGGAGTTGTAATGTTTTTTCTTCCCAGCTTGAAGAAGAGATGGAAATCTTTCCAATCAATTCATTATCGATTGAAACTTTGATGATTGCATCTCCTCTTATCATTAAGGAGATTGAATCGGCTTCTGAAAAATCAAAGTATTTATATCTTGCAACGCTTTTCTTTCTCAGATTCTTCAGACATCTGTCTTTTCCGTCAAAAGTGATCATCGGAAGGTTCTTGAAGCTCTTGTTTCCGCCATGGGGCATCTTGTTGTTTGTCAGATTGCAGCATACTGTGGCAGGGAATTCCCCTTCAGCCTTAAGTAGGCCATCATTGAGTCCGCATGAAGTGAGTTCTGTCTGGGGAATCGATCCATCATCTTTGATGGTGATCTTTTCAGCACAGGCCTGACGGGAATAATCGCTTCCGTTTGTTTCGCGATGATAGAAAACATACCATTGTCCATTGATGTTCTCGATACAACCATGGTTTGTTCCTGTGTGATTTGCTCTCTCCTTTTCTTTTCGTCCCTGATAACCGACATCTCCGTTTGAAACGATGACGCCGCGATAAGTGAACTCTTTGTCAGGATATTTGCTTGTCGCGTAGCACAATTCATGGCCGTTGACGGAAGAATAGACGAAATAGTAGGTGTCTTTTATTTTGCGGATGGAAGATCCTTCAAAAAATCCGTGTCCGTATAAGCTATGTCCACCTTTTTTGAAAGGATAGACTTTGCTTTCGAATGGTGTTCCCTTTGTCTTGCATGGGATGATGTGTTTTGCTTCTTCTTTTATGGTGAGCATGTCATCTTCTAGGACACAACAGACAGCACCCATCACGCCTTCTTTTTCGTTTTTGATCTCTTTGATGGATTTGTTGAACATGCCGGCTTCGATGTTTTTCATGATAGGTGAAGCAAAGAAGGGAAGTTCATCGAACGGATACCAGGTTCCGTAGTAAAGACGGATTGTTCCATTGTCATTGATGACAGAAGGATCAAATGGAACAAATCGCTTCATCAAGGAGCCGTCTTTGTTTCTTACATGCCCATAGAATTCATATTTTCCATCCGGAGTATCTGCTACAGCGACAGAGATAGGGCCGTCATATCCTCCTTTTCCTTTGTATCCGCTCAGGCAATAGTAAAGATAATATCGATTATCGTTGCCTTTTACACAGTCCGGTGCATAGAGATAGACTCTTCCGTCCTTTGAAAGAGGATCCTGTTTGGCACTGTAATTGATTCCTTTGCTTGTCCATGTGGACAAGTCATCAATGCTTGCAGAAAAGATCTCATACGGAAGCATACAGTAAGTATCTCCGCATTCCTTATCGTGCGAACCGAAAAGATAGACTCTGTCACCAAAGACATGCGCTTCACCATCGGGAATATAGACATCGATAGGAAGAAAAGGGTTGACGGCCTGCTTTTTCATTAGAAAAACCTCTTCAATGCGTTGTAGAGATCAGTCTGCCAGGACTTGATATCGTGTTTGCGATATAAGAGGACAAGCATGTCTGCATTTCTGCCTTCCTTGATCTTTCCTGTTTCAAGAAGTGCTTTGTAAAGCTTCTGGTGCAAAGGATAGGTGGAATCCAGTGTGCCTTCGCAAGCGAGGAGATAATTGATCTGATAGTCTTTGTATTCGCCTTCAGTGATGGTCTTGATCAAAGCTTCGTGATTGATGAATCCGCCATGCATCGGAGCGAAATAGCTGAAATAGTCAAGTGCGCCCATCAAAGCAGAGAGATAAGTTGTTACAGAGCCCATCGAATAGCCGCCGAATCCGCGATGGTCACGGGAGAGAATGAAGGATTCCTTTGTTGTGACTTTGTTGGCGTAGGTGGAATATTTGCCTTCGATTGCAGGCATAAGATCGTTTTTCAGTTCGTATTTGAAGTTGCTGGTGGAACCGCCGTTCTTCATATCGTTTCCATAATAGAGAGAGGCACAGACGACAATAAGAGGATTGATTTCCTTCTTTTCGATCATGGAATCAAGCATGTTCTTGGTGGAATTGCCATGATTCTCACCGATCCAGCTTTCAGGGCTTGCACTACCTCCATGCATGAGGTAGAGGACATTGTATTTGTTGGCTTCATCATAACCATAAGGAAGATAGACAAGGCAATATTTCTTATTGTCTTTTGTCTTGTTTCCATCGTTGTCATAGACGAAAGAATCATATTCTTCTTTGACGAGAGTACCTTTCTTTTCACAACTGACTTTGCTGTACTTCTTGACAGTGTCTCCGACATAGAAGGAATCGGTTGAGACATTGAAAGAGCATGCAAAGAAGGACATCGAGACAGTCAGAACGCAAAGAGCGACAGATAAGACATGTTTCCACTGAGAAACCTGTTCTTTGACATGTTTTTTGAAGCCTTCTTTCTTTAAGGTGAAAAGATAGATGACGCCTAAGATGAAAGTGATGATGCCGATGATGGAATCGACAAGGAGAAGCTGCTTTCCAGGAAGGAAGAACCAGGTGAGTCCGCAAGGGAGAATCTGGATAAGCAAGTAGATGATGCCTTTGGTCTTAAAGGCAAGATAAGAGAATCCGATCATCAATAAGGCGATAGGGAAGATGGTCAAAGCGCTAAGAGGAAGATTGATTGCAAGACAATAGATCATCAGTGCTAAACATAATAAAACAGTAGCGACAAAATTGATGAATAAGGATAGATGTACAGACTTTTCAAACGTGAATTTTTCTTTGTTCATTTTTTTGATTTCCTTTTTGATTATTCGACTGCAAAGAGCATGGGAAGATAGACGTAAAAGTATTCGATGACGAATTCACTGCCGTGACGATGATTTGTTCCGATATAGAGAGAATAGTTACCGTTTTTCAAGGTGACATCCTCTTTAAAGTATTCGTTATAGGAATGCATATCTTCATATTGCTTTACGACACCATTATAAGCGAAATCTCTTCCGCCCGCTGCCATAGCAATCTTGAAATCATCTTTTGTGAATTTGTTATTGAAACGATTTCTAAGAGCATCTACAAGTCTATCGGCACTGGAGAAACCTGCAGACATCGGAATGAATTTGGAGAAGTAATCGAGGTTGTATTCGAATACGGATAAGGTCGTAATGGAACCCATCGAATATCCTGCAAAAGAACGATGTGTTCTCGACTTTTCAAGCTCTATCGGAGTTGTATCTGAAGCATACGTTCGATATTTTGACTCGATAAGCGGAATAAGATCATTTCTGAGTTCAAACTGAAAACGCGTAGTGAGATTAGAGTCTTTGGCGTTGTCGATCGCTTTGTCTTTTGTATAGAGGCAGGGTGTCACAACAATCATAGGTCTGATTTTCTTCTCTTCAATCATCTTGTCAAAGAAGGACTTGTATTTTGAAAGCGAGGTGTTGAAGAAGTGATTCTCATCATAAGTGGCACCATGGGAGAGATAAAGAATATCGTATTTCTTATCTTTGTTTTCTTCTTTGTTGTATCCATATGGCAAGTAGATTTTTGCCCTTTTATGGATGATGGTATCTGTCTTCTTACCTTCTGTTGTATAGAGATTGATATCATACTTGATCTCTTCTATCGTTCCTTTTTCTTTTGCCAAAGGCAAAGCGTAAGAGAAGGGGCAATGCTCTTCTTTGACGCATCCCTTTAAAGGATATCCAAGTCTTGTTCCGCCTGTTGTCGCAATCGGTGTGATGATACAGCAGACTAAGACAAAGGCTGCGCCTGAGAAGGCAAAGACACGTGATAGGATCTTTTTCTTCTTTTCTTTTGTATCTTCTTTGTCTTCGACATTGAAATGAAGGTAGCAATAGAAAGGAACGAGCAAAAGAAGAAGGACTTCGATGGCGATTGCATAGATGCCGCATCCTTCCTTGTTCAGCAAAATGATGCTGCCGATTAAGGCAATAAGCGTCATCAGCTCTATTCCAAGCGAGGAGAAGAAGACGGTTTTATTTCTGTTTTTGACTTTGCAGGTTCTGTCAAAAGCAGAAACAAAGGCTAAGAACGTGCAGGATAGATAGAGCAGAACGTCTTGGTAGATTGATACAGCCCATTGGAAATGTACCATCAAGCTCGTCATGCTGCAGATCAGAGCTAAAAGCGAAAATACGAAAATGATCCATTGGTAGACAACATTGATACTTGTTTTCTTTTCTTGATTCATAAATCCTCCTTTCAAAGCATCATATCGTTCCAAAAATCAACTGCATCATAGATCCAGTTTTCTGCGGATGTGCCAATCCCTAAACCAGTTCCATGAACATAATCTTTGTATTTGTGGTATTCGACTTTCATTCCGGCCGCTTCCATCTGTGGGACTTTTCTATCCATGATGATGTCCCCGGAATAGGTGTCGTTTTCGCCTACGATGGTGAATGTTGGAACATCATCTTTTTGGAAAGTGAGTTTGTCGAAGTAAGCAGCATGCGTATAGATGAGCATCTGAGCGGCAGGTCTAGGAAGTGAGAGCTCATCAAAGCTTTGTTTCTGACATTGATAGGAGAAAGCGGAGATGATGCCACCGCCTGCTGAACTGCCCCAAAGCGTGTAGTTATCCATATTGATATCGAAGGTATAGGAATTATCCTTGATATAAGAGATAGCCCTTATCATATCTTTTGAAGCTTCTTGTACAACGTCTTCGTTTCCGGTGATGGCGAGATCCTCACCTACACGATAACGAAGGACAAATACGTTGTAGCCTAATTCATTGAGCTTCCAAGCGTATGGGAAAGCTTCCGTGTCAGAGCGGACTGTCGTGTATCCTCCGCCGGCAGCAATGATGGCAAGAGGTTTATCCTTTTCGCCTTTCATGAAGAAAAGTTTTGCTCTATCCAAGTACGATTTTTCTTTTCTTTCCTCTTCGGAATAGACGTTATAGACCCCAGTCTTTCCTTCATTGGCTTTATCTAACATATAATTCAAGGCATCTATTGTCGTTTTGCTATCCCATTTGCACCAATGGCATAAAGCTTTTACGCTCATGAAACTGGTGATTGAAGTTGTCTTATCATCGGGGAAAGAAGAGAAGAAATCTCTTCCGCTTCCTTCCCATATCGGATGATTGTAAATATGGGAATAGGAAGTGGAAGTCTTCAGATGATTGTATTTGCCGTTTTTGTCCTGATACTTTCCGCCATAACCGACCTGTGTCATAAAGGCGGTGAATATCGTGAGGACCAAGACGGAGACGATGCTGGTGACAATGACCTTTTTCTTGCTCTTTATCTTCATATTATTTCATGTTGTCCTGAATGAATTCGTAAGCTTCTCTTGCAGCGATGACTTTGTATTTCCCAGTGAATACATGAGGCTGACCTTCATATACTCTCATCGTGCAATGCTTTGTGTATTTGTTGTAATGCTGATAGAGTGCTTCAGACATGCTTAACGGAACAATCGTATCGACTGTGCCCTGGAGAAGAAGAACATTGCATTTGTATTTGTTGACATCATAGGTTGCATTATCCACCATTGCATCAGGGTTGAGGTTGATGGCCGGATACTGAAGGATGATGGCGCGGATGTCATCGCTATGGGTGACAGCGCAGGTAGCGACAGTGGCTCCGCCCATTGAACTTCCTAATAAGAAGAGGTTGTCAGTATCGACAAAAGAGAATGTCTTTACTTTTTCAATGACGGCATTGAGATCCTTGACCTGTTCTAAGACCTGTTTTTCATAAGCGTCATCGACTCCCCTTTTTGCGCCTTTGAACCATCCTGTTCCTTTCGGACCAGTGCTTCTTTTTGTCCATCCATAGAAATCGAATGTATAACAGGCGATGCCGCTTTTTGCCAATGACTTCAATGTTGTGTAGTCTGCTTTATAATCGGATTCAGCTCCGTGAGCAAAGATGACAGTCGGGAACTTCTCTCCTTCTTTTCCGTTTGGAACGATTGTTTTTCCATAAAGGTTGATGTCATCATGTTCGACATGAACTTCTTCTATCGTGTAGTCATATTTCTTGCTTCCGACACATTCTGGTGTGCCGATGAAATGAGACAATGAGATGACTGCGGCTACGACAATAATAAGAATGAAGGCGACAATAGAGGTACAAGATATAACAATTTTCTTTTTGAGTGTCATAATTTTAAATTCTTTCTTTATAGATCAAAGCTGCACTTTTATATTTTGCTTTGTATCCTTTGCAGATTCCTTTATCTGTTTTTCTTCCTTTGACTTCATTGTTGATGATCTTGTCGCAAAGGCAGATAAAGTCGATGATTTTCTTCTGCTTCATCGGAAGTGTGTTATGTCCGGAATAGAGATGATTGATTCTGTACTTGTTGATTTCATACAAGAGTTTCTTCAAGGATTTCTGATACTCTTCGACACTGGTGGATTCATCTAAGCCTAACCAGACATCATAGGGATTTACGGTGTCTCCTAAGAATGCAATATGCGAATAAGGATCGATGACACAGATGCTCCCTTGTGTATGACCTGGTGTCTTGATGATTGAGACTTTTCTGTTTCCGAGATCGAATGTATCAAAATCGAGTTTTTTGATTTTTCCTCTTTCGACAGTTTTCTTAAAGTAGTTTTTCTGGAATTCGATATCGGAGTGCTTTCTGTAAACATCGAAGTCATCCTGATCGAGATATACATCATCAAAGGCAAAGCAACCTCTTGCATGATCGATATGTCCATGGGTGAGAAGGAGTGTGACAGGTTTGTCTGTCAGTTTTCCGATGATCTTTTTCAAGTCGATCTTTCCATATCCGCAATCGATCAGAAGAGCTTTTTCGCTTCCGATGAGAAGATACATCTTCACAGGACCGAAGGGACCCCATTCTGATATGCGGTATGTGTTCTTGAATAATTTTCTGATTGCCATAAAACCTCCTTCTTATTTTCTGACCGTCTCCAATTCGGGATGGTTTTTCAACACGTTTTCAATGGCCGGCTTGATATATTCATCTCTCCATTTCAGCTGACCTGTGTGATTGAGATGGATTCCGTCCTTGATGAATAGATCTTTTCTGTATTCAGTTCCATCGAATGTCATCTTGTTGGCATCGACATAGGTGATATAATCGCATTCTTTTGCGTAGGCATCGATAGCTTCGTTGATCTTGAGAGTAAGAGAAGTGTACTGGCTTCTTCCAGGAAGAAGAAGCCCGCTCATGACGACAAACTGGGTTTCAGGAAGCTTTTCGTGGAAGGTGGTATACATTTCTTTTTTGAATGCCATGCAGTTTGCAATCTTCTCTTCATCTGTTCCCTTTTCGACGACATAATCATTGCTTCCGGTCTGGAAGAAAAGAATCTTCGGATTGTAGGGATAAAGAAGCTTATCGGCGTATTTCACCATGAGCTTGTCGGTGCTTCCGCCAAATCCACAATTGGTCACCTTGTATTCGGGAAGATCATTGTTCATCTCTGTCCACATGCGGAAATTGGACGGGCCATAGAAGACGATTCCCTCTTGATTGTCCTTATAGGGGCTGCTTTTGGTCACTCGTCTGACTTCCTGGTTCCAGAAAAGTCCTTTGAACGGACCCCAGCTGGTATACATGCCAGTAAAGATAAGACCGATTGTTGATGCGACAAAAATAGATGCAACAGTGATTGGAATGATTTTGATGATTTTCTTTTTCATGGTTATTTCCTCTTATATATCAAAAAATGATTTGTGTAATCGCTTTCTTATAGCGATAACATTACAACACAAAGGCTTGACTAAAGCTTACAAAATTGTTATTTTTTAGTTATATATGTTGCATTGTGGGGGTGGCTATGAAAAACGCTGATCTGAATTACATTTGTAAGGTCCTTGCTAATCTATCCGGCATACCAGTCCGTGTTTATAAAAACGAAAACATGGTTTTCTATCAATCCCTTGTCAATCTTGTGAAAGATCCGATCGAAATCTACAAGAAAGAAATCTTTGAAACCAAAGATCATATCGGCTATTTCATCACACCTGATTTTTATTATTATGGCATCGTCAACAGTGAGCCTTATAAGGTCGTCATAGGCCCATCGAGACAATCTGAAATACAGGATCAGAAATTAAGAGAAATTGCTTTTCAGGCTGATGTCGAACAGGATGATATTGCGGAGTTTGTCTCCTCGATGAAAAGCATCATTCAGATGCCTTTGCTATCTGTTGTTGAAATGCTATGCACGTTGAATTATGTTTTAAACGAAGAAAAGCTCACTCTTGCCGATATCACAATTTATGATAAAGATCAGCAGGAGATGAAAGACAAAATCGAGATAGAACGAGCAAAGAATGAAATGAATCTCAAGGAGATTATGTCGATGCCGGAAACAAGCAGCCATAATACCCTTTCTTTTGAAAAAAGGCTTCTTAGCATCGTGCAGAACGGAAACACGGCTGCCTTAAAAGAACTCATTGAAAATGCACCTGCCATCAAAGGAGGCACGCTTTCTCTTGATAGCATCCGACAGTTCAAAAACACCTTTATTGTGACTGCCACTTTGGTATCAAGAGCTGCAATAAGGGGCGGCATGGACGGAAAAGATGCTCTTGCTCTTTCTGATTCCTATATCCGAAAATGCGAATTCCTTTTCGATGAAGAAAAAATCATCAACCTGCAGTATCGAATGATCATCGACTATACAGAGCGTGTTGAGAAACTGATGAACGGGAATGCGCCATCGAAATTCCTTTCTGATATCAACAATTACATTCAGCATCATCTTTCTGAACCGATCAATGTCGATGAGATGGCAAAGTCGATGTATTTCAATAGAAGCTATCTTTCTACAAAGTTCAAGAAAGAGACTGGTATGATCATTTCAGATTACATCATGAAAGAAAAAATCGAAGAAGCCAAAAGACTTCTTCGATATACGGATAAATCAGCGACTGCGATCGCTGCTTATCTTGGCTTTTCTTCTCAAAGTCATTTTTCCAACGCGTTTCATAAGTACACAAATCGTTCACCTTCTGAATATAGACAGAAACACAATCAATAAAAGAAGAATATTGACATCAGACAAAAGGATGAATCAGACCTAGAAAACCGTCAAAGCGTATTTATTTAAAATCGAAATCGAAATCGTGCGTTAAACAGTCATCAAGACAGACACCCGTATCTTCGATATAGTCTTTTTCTGATTCTAAGATTTGGCGATAGTTGGATTTGAACAGGCGTTGTAAATCATCGTTTTCTTCTCTGATGTTCAAAGGGAGGTCAAAATCGCCGTATGTATCAAATTGGAATGGAAGGAAATACCCTTCATCTTCATCGCATTCAGAAGAATGGGGATTGATTTTTCCGTTGAAGTAATCATAAAGAGTATGAATGTTATCTTCTAAAATCCCATAGCCTGCGCCTTCTAAGATAATGATATCTTTTCTGAAATTGAGATCGACGGTTTTCTTGTATTTCGTACAATTGAATTCCCAACCATCACCGGTATCATATTCTAATGTGAATTTTTCAGGGAGATCGGAAAGATGATAATTTCCTAGATATTTGTAACCATACATCGGTTCTTCCATGAAGGGTGCCATTACGTAACTTGATTTCGGATTTTCATGAAGTAGGAAACAATGTTCAAATTCTGATTTTACTGCAGTAAGCAACATGACTGACAGCTTGAATAAGTCAGGGTCTCCTTTTACGAGGACTACTCGGTAGAATCTGTTTTTAGTGGGTTGAGCATAGAAATCCATTCTGATTTTTGTATAGGTCATAGCTGGTTCCTTTCTTTTGTTTTGTTGATACCTAGAGTATAAAGCATGTGAGGTTTGTTTGAAAAGACAAAAGTTGATTTTGTTGGTGTTTACAACGTTTTGCGTTTTAAATGATGCTTTAATAGGGGAAACTATGTGCGATTATTGCATCTTATCTTTTTTCGAAACGGATCATTATGGCAAATGAAAAGGTGAAAACGAATGTTGTTATTGAAAAGTTTACTAAAAATGTGAAAGAGGAAACTAAAAGGCTTACTGAAAATGTGAGAATGTAGTTTGAAAACCCTACTAAAAATGTGAAAACATAGTCTGAAAACCATACAAAAAATGTGAAAGCAATTGTTTTGAAGGTTTAATGCTAATATAATAAGAAATGAAAAAACGGAGGTGATTTATGACTGAAATCTATTTAAAGCGTAAAATCGACAACTACCTTATGGAGTGGAAAAATGATAGTGATAAGAAACCTCTGATCATCAAGGGATGCAGGCAAGTCGGAAAAACAGAATCAATCAGATATTTTGCGAAAGAAGCAGGCTATGAAAGCTTTATCGAGATTAATTTCGTTAGTGATGTGAAGTACAAGAAAATTGTTGTCGACGGTTATTCAGCGCAAGACATCATCAAGAATATCTCACTTTTAGATCCTTCTAGAAAATTCATTGCCGGGAAAACACTGATTTTCTTTGACGAAATTACAGAGTTTCCTGATATTGCTACTTCCTTGAAGTTTTTTAAAGAGGATGGAAGATTTGATGTTATCTGCAGTGGGTCCATGTTAGGACTTAATTATAAAAAGATAGAAAGCAATAGCGTCGGATATAAAACAGATTATGAGATGTATTCCATGGACTTTGAAGAGTTTTTATGGGCTAAAGGATATCACGATGATGTGATTGAAGATATGTTGAACCACATGAAGGATTTTGTTCCTTTCAGTGATTTAGAGATGAATCTATATCATGGTTTGTTCATGGATTACATCATTTTAGGAGGCATGCCCGCAGTCGTCAAAGACTATATTCAGAAAGGAACATTTGAGGGATCTTTAAAGACACAACGACAACTTATATCCGATTACAAAGAAGATATCAGAAAATACGCTGAGGGTGTCGATCAGACCAGGATTTTGAATGTTTTTAAAAGCCTCGCACCTCAATTGGCAAAAGAAAACAAGAAATTCCAGATATCTAAAATTGAGAAAAATGCGAGATTCAGGGACTACAGAGGCTGCATGGAATGGCTTGAGGATGCTGGAATCGTCAACGCGTGTTATTGTCTCAATGATTTTCTGCTTCCCTTGTCCGGCAATTGCAACATTGATAAATTCAAATTATATTTCTGCGACACCGGATTATTAGTGTCATTACTGGATGATGAGTCTCAAGATGATTTAAGGGCGAACAAGAACTTAGGTATCTATAAAGGCGCTTTATACGAAAACATTGTAAGCGAAGCTCTGGTTAAATCAGGTTATAAATTATATTACTATCAAAAAGAGGACGGGACTTTAGAAGAGGACTTTATCATCCGTTCAGCTGATCGACTAATTCCGATTGAAGTCAAAGCGAAGAATGGACGTGTGAAAAGCCTAAAGAATCTAATAGAGTCAAAGAAGTATCCTGAAATAACTTATGGCTTAAAATTCTATCATGGCAATATTGGAGATTCCGGGAACATCTATTCATTCCCGTACTTTTGTGCTTTCCTATTGAAGAGATTCATGAAAACTTTTGTTCCGAAAGAATGAACATATAAAGAAAAGTTTTGATTCGTTGATATAAGTTGTTTAATTCAATTCAACAAAAAAAACTAGGCTGAGATTATTCTCCGCCTAGTTTTATTAGGAAAAAAGGAAACGATTATTTAGGAAATAACTTACTTCTTGCTGTCTAAGAATTCGTGGCCTAACTTGTCGCAAAGCAAGATAGCATCTCTTAATTCTTCAGGCTTGACATCGCCGCTGAGGTTATGAATGCTCTCGCCTTCAGCGCAGCTTGCAATAGCAACATTCATTGCATCTTCGTCTTCGATGCCGATCTCTTCAAGAGTCAAAGGAAGTCCGACAGAATGCATGAAGTCTCTGACAGTGTTGAATTCTTCGATGGAAGAGTTCTCAAGCAAGAGCTGTACAAGAGTACCGAAAGCGACACAGTTTCCGTGCATTGCTGTCTTCTTTCCTAAAGAAGTGACACCATTGTAGAAGCTGTGAGCGACGCATAATCCGCCGTTATCAGCACCGACACCGCTCAAATAGGTATTGGCTTCGATGATGGAGTCGAGTTCAGGAGTGACAAGCTGGTTCTCAACACTGATAAGAGCTTTCTTACCATCCTTGAGCAAGGTTTCATAGCATAACTTGCATAATGCCATAGCGCTGAGTGTGATGC
>CAKUXT010000026.1 GCA_934700375.1 uncultured Bacilli bacterium
CAATGTGGTCTTGCCGTGGTCGACGTGACCGATGGTTCCGATGTTTACGTTCGGTTTAGAACGGTCAAACTTCTGTTTTGCCATAATTATTTTCCTCCAAAAATAGATTCGTTATGAATATACACTTTTCGATGTTGATTTTCAAGAATTAGGAAGCGTATTAACCACGATTCTTGATAATTTCTTCCTGAACAGAGCGAGGAACTTCCTGATAGTGGTCAAACTCCATGGTGTAGATACCACGGCCCTGTGTCATAGAACGAAGATCAGAGATGTAGCCGAACATGTTGGCCAACGGGATCTTAGCAGTGATGACCTGAGCATTGGCCTTCTGGACCATGCCTTCGACAGAACCACGTCTGGAAGAGACGTCGCCCATAACTGTACCGACATAGTCGATAGGAGTTGTGATGTCAGCTCTGACGATCGGTTCAAGGATGACAGGTTTGCACTTCTGAGCAGCGACTTTAAGGGCCAGATCAGAGGCGAGCTTATAAGCCATTTCAGAAGAGTCGACATCATGGTAAGAACCATCGATCAAGGTAGCCTTGACATCGATGACAGGATAGCCAGCGACCATACCCTTGTTGAAGGCGTCCTTCAAGCCATCGATAGAAGGCTTGATGAATTCCTTAGGAATTGCACCGCCAGTGATGGCTTCAGTGACTTCAATACCCTTTCCAGGGTTGGGTTCCATATGGAAGATGACATGACCATACTGACCATGACCACCAGACTGCTTGATGTACTTACCTTCGCAATCGGCTTCACCCTTGATGGTTTCACGATATGCGACCTGAGGAGCACCGACTTTGCAAGCGATGCCGAAATCATTCTTCAAACGGGTGACGTTGACATCGAGCTGCAATTCGCCGACACCGGCGATGATGCCCTGACCAGTTTCCTGATTGGTATAATAATGGAAAGTAGGATCTTCTTCTGTGAACTTGATCAAGGTAGCAGCCATCTTATCCTGGTCGCCCTTCTTGAGAGGTTCGATAGCTTCGGAGATAACAGGTTCAGCGAACTTGATAGCTTCCAAAGAGATACGAGGATCGTTTTCACCGACTAAAGTATCACCTGTTCTTGTGGAAGAGAAACCGACGGCAGCGGCGATTTCACCGGCCTTGGCTCCAGTGATATTTTCATGGGAGTCGGCATTGACGAGTTCCAATCTGGAGACTCTTTCCTTGGTTCCCTTACGGACGTTGAAGACGTAGGATCCGGATTTGACAGAACCGGAATAGATACGGAAGAAGCAAAGTGTACCGAACTGGTCAGTTGTAAGCTTGAAAGCCAAAGCGACGAAAGGTCCATTCGGATCAGGGCTTAACTGAACTTCGTTTCCGTCGTTGTCATGTCCGACAGGTGCCGGAACATCGAGTGGAGAAGGCAAATATGCTTCAACAGCATCGAGAAGATACTGAACACCCTTGTTCTTATAAGCGGAACCAGGGATGGTCGGGAAGATCTGACGAGCGATTGTTTCCTTACGGATGGCGTTCTTGATCTCTTCGACTGTGGGCTGTTCTTCCATGAGAACCTTTTCCATGATAGCATCATCGAAGTTTGCAAGAGCTTCAATAAGGATTTGATGATAGACATGAGCCTGTTCGACATCATGGCTGTATTCAGTCGGAACTTCGTCAAGAGAGACAATGTTCGGCTGCATCTTTTCAGACTTCTTAGGATCGACATCCCATAACCAAGCCTTCATTTCGACTAAGTCGATAAGACCTAAAAGTCTTCCTTCCAAGCCGACAGGGTATGCGATAGCAACACCGTTTGCGCCGACTCTTTCCTTGATGGAAGCGACAGACATTTCATAGTCAGCACCAGTAGCATCAAGTTTGTTGACGAAGACGATACGAGGGACATCATACTTATCTGCCTGTCTCCAGACAGTTTCGGTCTGAGGTTCGACACCGTTCTTTCCGTCGAGGACGCAGACAGCGCCATCGAGAACACGGAGAGATCTTTCGACTTCAGCGGTGAAGTCGACGTGGCCAGGAGTATCAATCAAGTTGATACGGATATCCTTCCAGATACAGGTAGTAGCAGCGGAGTAAATAGTGATACCACGCTTCTGTTCCTGTTCGTTGAAGTCCATAGCGGATGCGCCATCATGGGTTTCGCCGATTTTATGGGTTTTTCCTGTGTAGAAGAGGATACGCTCACTAGTTGTAGTCTTACCGGCATCAATGTGAGCCATAATACCGATATTTCTGACTTTTTCAAGCGGGACAGCTTCGTACTTAGCTACCATCGCCTGATCGTTATCCATTGCCATAGGCTAGTTTTCTCCTTTTATTATTGATTTCGAAACTGATAGGATCGAATTACCAACGATAATGAGCATAAGCCTGGTTGGCCTGAGCGGTCTTATGCATATCTTCTTTACGTTTGACGGCTCCACCGGTACCATTGGCGGCATCGATGATTTCGCCGGCAAGCTTATCAGTCATTGTCTTTTCGTTTCTGAGACGAGCGAAGGTAACCAACCAACGGAGACCGAGGGTGACCTTTCTGTCAGGAGCTACTTCGACAGGAACCTGAAGGTTGGAAGCACCGACTCTTCTTGCCTTGAGTTCGACTTCAGGCATGATGTTGCCTAAAGCGATTTCGAAGACCTTGAGGGCAGGCTTTCCAGTCTTGGCTTCAACTTTTGTGAAAGCACCATAGAGGATTTCCTGAGCGGTGCCTTTCTTACCGTCTAACATAATGCGGTTGATCAATCTGGTAACTAACTTAGAGTTATAGATCGGATCGGGTAAAACATCTCTTTTCTGTACAGAACCGTTTTTTCTAGGCATGGTTGTTTACTCCTTACTTCTTCTGGATGCTTCCATCTTTCTTTGTTCCGTACAAGGATCTTCCCTGTTTACGGTTCTCGACGCCGAAGCATTCCATGGCGCCTCTAACGATGTGGTATCTGACACCAGGTAAGTCGCGGACACGGCCACCACGGATCAAAACCACCTTGTGCTCCTGAAGGTTGTGACCTTCACCGCCGATATAAGCAGTGACTTCATAACCGTTGGAAAGTCTGACTCTGGCGTACTTACGAGCAGCAGAGTTCGGCTTCTTCGGAGTCATCGTACCAACACGGGTGCAGACACCCTTCTTCTGAGGAGAAGGAATAGCTTTTTCCTTCTTGTTAAGAGAATCGAATCTCTTGCCGAGAGCCGGAGCCTTGGATTTGTAAACAGGGTTCTGTCTCTCTTTTCTGACTAACTGATTAATAGTAGGCATTTGTTTCCTCCCGGATTTCTTTTGATAAAGTACCTATATTCTTGTCCACAATTCCGGGCGTTTCCTGTTCTCCCCATAAAAAGAACGGGACACTCCCGCAACACAGACTAGGAAATTATACGGCATGAAAAGTTTCATGTCAAAGGTTTTTTTCACTTTTTTGAAACACCCGGACTTGTGTGTACAAAAAAAGTTGAAATCTCTATATATTTTCACTGTTGTTTCTCAGCCTTTTCAATCCGCTTTTTTTGTCTGCGGACTGAAAAGGCCTGTCGCAAGACAGGCCATGAAGTTCAGTTTTTATCTTTTTCTGCTTTTGGAAACCGAGACATAGTAGAGGACGCGGAGGAAGATATTGATGAAATCGACATATAAGGTATAGGCGCAATAGACGGCAAGATTGGTATCGGAAGAAAATCCGCCCATCTCTGCAATCTTTTTGACACGATTGATGTCGATTGCCGTAATGACAAGGATGATGCCGAAGAGGACATAGTCCGTAATCCAATAGACCATCGCAGACTGGAGGAAGAAGTTGACTAAGGAGATGGTGATGACACCGACAGATAACGACATGATGAAGGGAACTAAGATGCTCAGCGTTTTCTTTGTGATGAAGCCAAACAGCGCCATCAATAAGAACGCTCCTGCCGTAATGAAGAAACTGATGCCGACCGTGTTGATGAAATCAGCAGAGCTAGTGCTATTGGCAAAAACCACCATGAAGACAGAAGATACCAAGACACCCATGAAGACAGAGAATGCGATGAAGCTGATGGCCATCCAGATGGTTTTCGGTCTCCATGCCTTCAGGCTGAGGAAGATGACGCTAGGAACCATCAGAACAGCAGATGCGATCGTCAATCCAAAAAAGACATTTCCTAAGACCTCTTCAGACCAATTGAACTGATTCGCCATCAGAATCAACAGATCGGGAAGGAAGAAAGCGACAACGCCGGTGATTCCAAGAGCCAAGACCATCCATAAGAAGACTTTCGATAAATTAAGACTGATGGAAGAAGAACCTTCAGCAGTTTTTTTCTGAACTTTTTCGGGAGTGAATGTTTCCATATACTGCCCTCCTTTCATATCTAGAACATTGTATCGTTTCCAAGCGAAAAACAAAAGAAATATCGTTCATCAACGAAAAAAAGGCCCCAGCCGAAGCCGAGGTCTTATAGACAGAACGATTAGATGTTCTCTAAGAGAGTCTTGAAGGACTCAGACTTAAGAGAAGCACCGCCGACAAGAGCGCCATCGACATCTTCAGCGCCTAAATAAGCGTGAACATTTTCGGGCTTGACGCTTCCGCCGTAAAGGATCTGAACCTTCTGAGCAGCGATCTTTCCGAAGAGCTCATTGATGAGGCCACGGATGTAGGCGCAGATGTCTTCTGCGATTTCGACAGAAGCATTCTTGCCGGTTCCGATAGACCAGACAGGTTCATAGGCGATGACGATATAAGGCATGTCTTCCTTGGTGAGACCGGCCAAACCGGTGACGATCTGTTCACGGATGACATCCTTGGTGATCTTTTCATCATATTCCTTGGCAGTTTCACCGACGCAATAGATGACATGGAACTTGTTTGCGACAAGAGCCTTGATCTTTCTGTTGCAGGTGAAGGAAGTTTCACCTTCATAGGTTCTCTTTTCGGAGTGGCCGATGATGGACCAATCGATTCCGATTTCCTTGAGCATCGGAATAGAGACAGAGGAAGTATATGCACCATGATCCATATAGTGTGCATCCTGGGATGCAACGATAAGGCTATGGGCATGTTTGCGGACGGACTGTAAGGCAAGATAGGAAGGAGCGACACCGATCATGACGCCTTTACTTCTTGCGATTTTGACAAGACCGGCGTTTTTGACATCTTCACAGAAAGCATTGGCTTCCTGGATGGTGTGGTTCATCTTCCAGTTGCCCATCAAAAACTTTTTTCTCATCATAATTTACTTGTCCTCGATAACATCGATTCCAGGGAGATGGCCATCGAACTGGATGAGTTCAAGAGAAGCTCCGCCACCGGTAGAGACGTGGCTGAACTTATCAGCATAGCCGAACTTCTTGGCAGCTGCAGCAGAATCGCCGCCGCCGATGACAGTGAAAGCACCATTGGCAGTTGCTTCGGCGCAGGCTTCGCAGACAGCCTTTGTACCGGCCTGGAAGTCTTCGTTTTCAAAGACGCCCATAGGGCCGTTCCAGAAGATTGTCTTGGCCTTGGCAATCTCTTCAGCATAGAACTTTCTTGTCAAAGGACCGACATCAATGCCTTCATATCCGGCAGGGAAGTCAGTTTCGTTGTTGTCGATATATTTGATATCTTCAACTTTCTTTTCAGGATTTTCGAAATCATAGCCCTTGGCGCAGACAGTATCAAGAGAAAGCTTGATCTTGCCTGTTTCAAAGCACTTTCTTGCATATTCAAGCTGATCGTCTTCGCAGAGAGAGTTGGCGACATCGATATGGAAGACAGCCTTCTTGAAGGTATAGCCCATACCGCCGCCGATGAGGATGAGGTCGCACTTCTTGAGCAAGGAGTCGATGACTTCGATCTTGGAGGAGACCTTGGCACCGCCTAAGATGGCGATGTAAGGACGCTGATCATCTCTCGGTTCGACGCAGCGGCCAAGTCCCTTGATTTCCTTTTCCATCAAGAAACCGACTGCTGTTTCCTTGCCGGCTTCTTTCAAAGCGGCAGGAACGCCATATGTGGAGGCGTGAGCTCTGTGAGCAGAGCCGAAAGCATCCATGACGAAAGCATCGACATAAGATGCCCATTCATTCGCCAAAGCGGGATCATTCTTTTCTTCGCCGGCTTCATAACGGGTGTTCTGAACCAAAAGGACATCACCGGAAGCAAGAGCATCGATGGCGTTCTTGAGTTCTTCGCCATGAGTTGCAGGGCAGAAAGTGACCTTGACATCATGACCTAAAGCAGCAGAGAGATGTTCCTTCAAAGGATTGAGAACGATGGAAAGATCGTTCTTCTTCATCTGCTTTTCGATATCTTCCATGGTGGCTTCGCCCTTCTTGAGCTTCTTCCAGGCAACCTTGCCAAGGTGAGACATCAAAACGACTTTGGCACCCTTCTTGACCAATTCAGCGATGGTCGGAATAGCGCCGACAATACGATTGTCATCGGAAATATCAGCTCCCTTGTGAGGGACGTTGAAATCGACACGAACAAGAACCTTCTTGCCTTCGACTGCAAGATCAGTGACTAATTTTTTCATATCTTTCTCCTTTTAGATATTAAGAAAGCGCCCATTTCTAGGCGCTTTCCGTAGTATTTTACGAAATGAGCTGCCTCAATTCTTTAATGAGGATTAGGCAAGTTCAGCAAAGTACTTGATGGTACGGACCATCTGAGAAGTGTAGGAATTCTCGTTGTCATACCAAGCGACGACCTGGACCTGGAAGAGTCCGTCGGCAATCTTGGTGACCATGGTCTGGGTTGCATCGAAGAGGGAACCGAATCTCATACCGATGACATCGGAAGAAACGATAGGATCTTCATTGTAGCCGAAGGAAGCAGAAGACTGAGCCTTCATGGCAGCATTGATGGAATCGACGGTGACATCTTCACCCTTGACAACAGCGACAAGGATAGTGGTGGAACCAGTCGGAACCGGAACTCTCTGAGCAGAACCAATGAGCTTGCCGTTGAGTTCAGGGATGACAAGACCGATGGCCTTGGCAGCACCAGTGGAGTTAGGAACGATGTTGGCGGCACCAGCTCTGGCACGGCGTAAATCGCCCTTTCTGTGAGGTCCATCGAGGATCATCTGATCGCCGGTGTAGGCGTGGACAGTGGTCATGATACCAGACTGGATCGGGAATGCATCATTCAAAGCCTTTGCCATAGGGGCTAAGCAGTTGGTGGTGCAGGATGCAGCAGAGATGACCTGATCATCTTTGTTCAATGTCTTTTCGTTGACGGAGAAAACGATTGTCTTTAAATCCTTGCCAGCAGGAGCAGAGATGACAACCTTCTTGGCACCGGCCTTGATGTGGGCCATGGATTTTTCCTTAGAGCAATAGAAACCAGTGCATTCGAGAACGACATCGACACCGATTTCACCCCAAGGGAGAAGTTCAGCCTTAGGCTGTGCATAGATGGTGATTTCCTTGCCATCGACAGTGATGGAGCCAGGGACAACAACAGTCTTGCCGTCTTCAGCGAAGACAGGTTCCTTAGAAGAAACAGTATGGAGATTCTGTCCGATATGTCCTTCATATCCGCCCTGAGCAGTATCATATTTCAATAAGTTGGCCAACATCTTAGGGCTGGTAAGATCATTGATGGCAACAACTTCATAACCTTCAGCGCCAAACATCTGTCTGAAAGCCAAACGACCAATACGACCGAAACCGTTAATAGCTACTTTAACTGACATTTTTAATGTCCTCCTAGTTACACAATCATTATACAAACAAATTATCAAAATGAAAGATTTTTGATAACTTTTTTGAAAAATAACGCGATTATAGGGCTTTCAAGGACAAAATTGCACTATGAGAGTGCATTTGTCGAAGTTCCTTAAAGAAATGAGCGCGAACCGCTCATGTCAATTTATGGATTTTTATAGGAAAATTGTTGAAAATCATACAAATAGTGTGATTTCAATACAAATATTCAAAAAATCTATGCGCATAAGTCTGCGCATAGATTCAAATTTCATGCTCATTTATCCAAAATTCGTTGTTTTTGGGCTTTTTCGCGAATCGCGATCAGAATATGGGAGATTCCGCTCTTGGTGATAGTGATATCCTTCTCCTCAGTGAGGTATCTTGCAAGCTCATTATAGTTGTATTCAGGGAACTGCTGTCTGGCTTTCATGACTGCCTGTGTCTTCTCATCGAACAACGTGATAGGAGTCGTCTTCAGAAGATACTGAATGTTCTCGATATCCTTCCTTGCAGTCGCGATTGTCTTCTTGTAATTTGCCATATCGCAGTTGGTTGTTCTGTTTTCGAAATTGATGTCGTCTTTTGTGATTCTGGCATTCTCATAATCGAGCATTCTTTCCAAAGCGCCCAAATAAGAAAGGAAGACCGTGATCTGATCTGATTTTTTCAGATAGAGAACATATTTTTCTCTTCTCTTGATGGATTTGAAAGACATGGTCTTCTCCTGTTTGAAGGAGAGAAGCTTTCGTTTGATGGACTGTGCATCATTAGGATCGGTAAAGGCCATCTCAAGGAAATAAGAGGTCTTTGAAGAGGAGGGATTGTTGACAGAGCCGTTTGCCAAGAAACAGCCGATGCAAAGATACTTCAGGTTCTTGATATGAAGCCCTTCTTTCGGCGGAATGCGTTCAAATCCGTCTTTTAGGATTTCAAGATCTTCCATGACCGTATAGAGAGACTCATCTTTGACATGAACGACATAGACAAGCCTTTCTCCGAAACGATTGACCTTCTGATAGTCGATAGCAGGAGTGAGATCATAGACCTCTTTCAGACAGGAATATAACAGCTTTGCAACGCTGGCTATCTCCGTATGAAGAACAAGAACCGGTTCCTTTCCGATTGAAAAAGCACCTCCGTTTCTTGCAAAGCCGGAGAGGATATACTTTTTCTGTTCAATAGTATAGGAATTCGTTGCCAGTTCTTCTTTGACCTTTTTGGCAAAGGCGATTTCGTTAGCCATCTAAGCACCTTCTTTCTTATCTTATAGGATAATAGCAATAATTATTATTTCTGTGTTTTCTGATAGTCGTCATGGATTGCAGTTGCAGCAACGGCCCCATCATTTGTTGCAGTTACCACTTGTCTAAGAGCAGTATTTCTGCAATCGCCGATCGCATAGAGATGAGGAACAATAGTCTCCATCTTTCCGTCTGTGATGATGATGCCTTTTTCATCTTTGATCTCAGGTATCTGAACATAAGAGCTTGTTGCTTCTTCTCCGACATATAAGAAAAGACCTGAGATCGATAAAGTCTTTTCTTCTCCTGTCTCATTGTTTTTAACAACAATGGAGGAGATGCTGTTTTCGCCAGAGGCTGAAACGATATTGTAAGGAGCAAGAATCTCCGTATTGTTTCTGTTTCTGAACTCTTCTACTACGCTCTCCTGTGCGCGGAATTCTCTTCTTCTTGCAATCAGGGTGACATGTGAACAGATATCGGAGAGATATGTCGCCTCTTCAAAAGCGGAATTGCCGCCGCCGATGACAGCCACATCTTTCCCCTGATAGAAGCTTCCGTCACAGATGGCACAGCGTGATATGCCTCTCTTATTAAAAGTGTCCTCTCCTGGAATCGGGAAAGGCTTTTCGCCTAAACCATTGGCAAGGATGACATAATAGAAATCTCTGGAATCCTTTGATGTGGATACAGTGAAGTTTCCATCCTCATTCTTTTTCACTTCTTTGACATCCTTATATATCGGTTTGATCGAGAACTTTCCTAACTGCTCTTCCAGCTTCATTCCCAGATCTGGTCCGGAAATAGAGGGAATGCCGGCATAGTTCTCAATCTTCTCTGTCTTATTGACCTTTCCGCCGATCAGTTCTTTTTCATAGCAGACAGGAGTCATTCCGTATCTTTTCAGATAAATGGCGGCGGAGACGCCACTAGGTCCTAAGCCGATGATTGCAACTTCTTTTCTGTCCATAGCGCTACCTCTGATCTTTGTCGTTTTTGATATCGTCTTCTTTCGATTTCAGTTTTTTCATGAAATCGGATTCTTCTTCGACAGTCTCTTTATTGTTTTCGACTTTCTTGCTATCTGTATTACTGACAGGAGAGGAAACCTCCAAAACAGCCTGAGCCTCTTCTTCGACAAATACGGATTTGAAGGAAGGATGGGAATCAAATTTGCCTTTTTCCGCAAAGTGATGAAGAAGATGGTTGATGACGATCAGAAGAAGACCAATACCGATAAAAGCGATAGCCATCGTATAGGATTTGTAATCAGCTTTCCCGGCAGAGGCATCGCCCATGATGAAATGCGGATTTCTCAATGGTTCCAAAGTCATACGGATGATGCCATAGGCGATAAAATAAGCAAAGGACTGATCACCATTTTTATAATGTTTTCCTAAAAGGACAGGAAGTCCTTTTGTGATGACAAAATAGAAAAGAATATTGATGACGCCTTCGACTAAAAACATCGGAGCTGCAATGCTTCCTTTAGGAAGAATGACACCGTTGCTTGCAGCGGTGATTGTCGTTCCATTATAGACATAAGTTCCCATCTGCATCGTTCCGTTCTGCATGTTGTTTGTGATAAAAGAAGGGAGGAAGGCCCATGAGGAAGGATCGACTGCATGGCCGAAGACTTCCTGATTGAAGAAGTTTCCCCATCTTCCGATAGCCTGAGCGACAATGATGGTCGGAACAGCAAAATCCATAATCTTGAGAATAGTAGTTCCTTTTCTTCTGAAAATGCAGTACAAGACACCGACTAAGACACCGCCTATTGCGCCGCCTTGAATAGCAAGACCGCCTTGTCTCATATCGAAGATGCGCCAGATTGGGCCTCCAGCATACTGATCAAAACAGGCGATGACATACCAAATTCTTGCGCCGATGATGCCGGAGATGAGTGCCAAAGGAAAGACCGTATCAAAGAAATGCCAGTCAAATCCATCCTTATGGGCGCGGTAGTTTGATAAAAGCAAAGCGACACAAGCGCCAAAAAGAATGCAGATAGCATAGAATCTGACTACCGGATTTGAAAAGGGAAATCCGACATAATAGCCTAAAAAAGTGATTTCCATCTTTATTTCTCCTTCACAAGCTTGTTTCCAGCTACTGAAGACATCTTCGCATATTCTTCTTTTCTTCTCTTCTCTTCCTGTCTCTTTTCCTGGATTTCAAGAAGTCTCTTCTGGAATTCATATCCAGTATCATATCCATCATCTTTCAGCTTATAATTCGTAACAGCAGTCTCGATGATCTCAGCCATGCTTCTTGCAGCAGAGACAGGCAATTTGATCAAAGGAATCGATTCATTGAGAATATCATAATGATTGGTCTTCATGCCGATTCTTTCCATCGGTTCATCCTTCTTGAAAGGAACAAGATTGATGATCAGATTGATGTGGCTTCTCTTTGTCAGAGAATTGATGCCGAACATTCTGGAGACATTGATGATGCCGATACCTCTGACTTCCATCATTCCATATATGGTCTCCGGACAGGTGCCGATCAGTTTTCCTCTGACATCAGCGATATCGACTCTGTCATCAGCGACAAGTCTGTGGCCTTTGCGGATGAGTTCCAAAGAGATTTCGGATTTACCGATGCCGGATTCACCCATGAGAAGAACGCCGATGCCATAGATTTCAAGAAGACAGGCATGCATTGCAGTTCTCGGAGCCAATGCCTCAGAAAGATAAATATACATCAGGGAAGAAAGCTCGGATGTGTCTTGAGAGCAGGAGAAAAGAGGAACATTCTTTTCTCTTGCTGCAGTCATGACACAATCCGGACACGGATTGTCATGCGTGATGACAACAGCCGGGCATTCATCGGAGAAGATCTTAAGACAGTTCTTATAGATCGTATCAGGATCAGTGCTATTGATAAGAGCCATCTCTTTGTTTCCGATCAATATGATTCTGTCTTTTTCGTGATACTGGAAAAGTCCCATCAGTTCCAGACCAGGGCGATCGAGCTCTGCGACAAGAACCGGTCTTGATAAGGCGTTGAAATCGCCATTGATAATCTTAAAGCCGAAATGATTGGCTAATTCTAAGCTAGTTAACATATGCACACCTCAGTTATCAATCTATTATAACCGATATAGCTTTAATTTATGTTGATAAAATATAGAGAAGATTTCTTTTTAGACGATTTCTATGTGACAACTGTCAAACTCCCGCATCTATTGATTGCTTGATTAATTCAATATGATTGACTATAATAAGAAAAAAGGAGGAGGATGGTGGTGAAATGAGTGTATTAGGAATACTTTCTGCTTGTTGTGTACTAATGGTAATTTCAAAAGTGAGTTCTTCTAATGGTTTGCAGATAGAAAAGCGTGCTGCAATTGTTACGGCAATTTCCTCTTGGGATAAGAAGTCTACTTCAAAGCCTCTGTTTTCTTTTCGTGACGACAATGTCTCATATCAGGTTTATTCTTCCTATTCGTCTGACGGGAAATACCAGGGATACTTCCTTCAAGACAATATTAAAGGAAGCATTCCATATGCTTACTCTGGTTCATATCTTCCTACTTCTCCTCTTGAATTAAGTGAGTTGTTTGAGGGAGAAGGGGCTACCGAGTTTTCTGACCTATCCAACAAATCAGGTGTTTCGGCTACAACCGACTTTTCCTCAAAGAGATACATTTGCAACCCGTCAAATTTAGTAAAATATGAAAGCAGCAGTCAAGCCTTCTCCTATTATCTGGATTCGTGTCCTGAGTATTACAATTATCCTTATGGTCCGGTTAGGAACGGATGTGGGCCGACCGCTGGCGCAATGCTCGCTTCCTTTTATCACCGCTATAGTTCCTATAATTTAACCGGTGCCTTGCTTCCTCTGAAACATGAAGATAACAAAAAGGGAGTGGATGATTTGATTTTGACGATGGCTGAATATATGGATACGATTTCCGATAATACAACTTATTATTATAAATTACAAAGCGGGTTTTCGAATTATCTGAATGACCATGGTTGTAAAGGATATACTGTAAGCACATCATCTTCCTTTTCTGAATACCAGGATTATCTTCGTAATTCTGACAATCCCGCAATGGTGTTTATTCCCAATCACTTTGTCCTAGGAATCGGATTTTCTTCAACTCGTCCGTATCCTAATATTCCAAGTCAGAATTATCTGATTACTCACTATGGATGGGATAGTCGCCCAGGCAATTATTATGTGAACACCAGTGAGATGAAAAGCTTCGTTTATATTTGGAGGTAGTTACCATGAATAAAAAGATTTTGCTTACCATTGCCTCTTTCTTTCTGATAAGTTCTTGCTCGACGGCAGAAAAAAATTCCACTAACTTATCATTTGAGAATTCTTGCTTCATCCAATGTTTTTATCGTAAAGGTTTTGCTGAAGAACAAGAGAAAGGAAGATATGTTGTGTCTGATCTTTCAAATCCGAGCCTCGAAATGCAAGAAGGAATCTTACGTTTGCGAGATATGTTGTTCTCATTAGATGAAGAACCGGAACCGCCGTCTGCTGGAGACGAATTCATTCAAGATTTTCGTTTTCGCATCAATTCAAAGACAGATAAGGCAAAATTTCAAGTCATTGTTTGGAAGACACAGAATAACCAATTCCTTTTCTTTGATGAAAAGATGGATGACGATATGGGTTGTTGGTACAAATATACTTCGCCTGAAAATCCTGAGCCGGAGCTTTTGGAAAAACTGCTTTCCTGGGTTGCTGAAGCCAAGACCTTTACTTCGGACGATGATTTGACTTGGGGGAGCTCTGATTGACATATTGGTTGTCCGTGTCTTTAAAAACATATCAAAAGGTAATAACGCCAAAGCTTCTATTCCGAACTAGAACGACCACATGAAAAACATAATAGGAAGAAATAGCATTGCTTCTCCTTCAGATTCGAAATATTTAGTTACGAAAACAATCTAAAGTTATCACAGCATATTCGTAAACTGACAGAGAAAAAAACCTCAAGAATTCATAAGCCATTCAAATGACTTGAAGTTAACTGACAGCACCGCTATGGAAGCTAAAACCGGAATGTAAATGAATTTTTTCTGTATTTCCTTCTTAAAATATAAAGACTTCCATTGCCCTATAAATCGAGCTGTGTCAATAAATCTTGCACATATTTGAGCTGTTTGGTTTGAACCCAATTTTCAGTTTGACTATCTTTTATTTTTGTGACTTGAAGTAGGTAATTCCTTATCTGCTTATATGAGTATTTTTCATTCAGTTTTTTGTCAATGAACAGTTTCTTTATTTGGATTCCAATCAATGAAGCAAGAAAGTTTATAAACTCAGAGCCGGAAACGCTCCCGTCATCCTGAACATTAACTTTTGTTCTTTCTAAAATGTCTTTGTAAAAATTAAAGAATATTTCAATGTTCCACCTATCTTCATAGCTTTTATAGACGGTTAAGATATCCAAATCCAAGTCTGACTCAAAGACTATCGTTCCAAAAGCATCACTTTTTGAAGTGTATTTTTCTATAGTGAATTTCTTGCTTGAAAAGAAACTGCTTTTCTCCTTGGATTCAGTATCCAAGTCCCTATAGGCATAATAATACTTTTCACCTATTTTGACTTTTCCGCCTAACACTTCTCTATCTTTTATATTCACTTTTTCATCAATTGACTTTACCGCCTCTTTGGCCTAATGTGTAC
>CAKUXT010000027.1 GCA_934700375.1 uncultured Bacilli bacterium
GAATGATGTAAGCCTTGATGTTATCGGCTTTCATCTGATTCTGCAGGCGAGAGATTCTTTCATCAAAAACGTTCATGGCTTATCTCCTTTGATAATTAGTATGCACGGCCGAAATAGACAACGGTATCAGCACCTTCTTCGCCGGTGTAGGAGTCTTTGCTCTGGAACGGGCGCTGATCGAAAGGCATGACTCTAGGAGTAGCGTTGAACTCTTCCTTCATCTTCTTTTCGATATCGCCTTCCAAAGAAGACTTGACCATCATCTTGGCAAAGCCTTTCTGGTTGCCGACAACATCTTTGATTTCATCATAGTTATGGCATTCATAGATGTGTTCGTTGAGGAACTTCAAAGCTTTCTGATACATGCCCTCATGGATTTCATTGAGCAAGCCGGGAACCTCTTTTTCAAGCTCTTCGATCGGCATGCTGGATTTGCTTCCGTCGTATCTCTTTGACAAAGTGGCCTGGCCCTTTTCGAGATCCTTCGGACCGATTTCGATACGGAGAGGGATTCCCTTCATTTCGTACTGAGCGAATTTCCAGCCAGGAGTCTTGTTGCTGTCATCGAGATAGACTCTGACGCCTTCGGCTTTCAGCTTCTCTTCGATTTCCTTGGCCTTCTTCAGGACTTCAGGATTGCTATCCATACGGATAGGAATGATGACGACCTGAGTCGGTGCGATCTTAGGAGGGAGAACCAATCCTTCATCGTCGCCGTGTACCATGATCAAAGCGCCTAAAAGACGTGTAGAAATACCCCATGATGTATAGTGAGGATATTCTATCTTGTTCTCTTTGCTGAGATACTTGATGCCATAAGCTTCAGGAAATCCGGTTCCTAAATAATGGGAGGTTCCGCACTGAAGAGCCTGGCAGTCAGGCATCAAAGCTTCGATGGTATAAGTATCGACAGCGCCTGCGAATTTCTCGCTGGCAGGTTTCTGTCCCATAACGAAAGGAATGGCAAGAAGCTCTCTTCCCAAATCGTTGTAGTTTCTTAAGATGGTGAGCGTGAAGGCTCTTGCCTCCTCTTCGCTCTGATGAAGGGTATGGCCTTCCTGCCAGAGGAATTCGCTTCCTCTTAAGAAAGGTCTTGTTGTCTTTTCCCAGCGGACGACAGAGCACCACTGGTTGTATTTGACAGGAAGATCGTTATAGGAATGAACAACATCCTTGAAATGATCGCAGAAAAGCGTTTCGGAAGTAGGTCTTACAACCATCTCTTCCTGAAGCATCTTGTTTCCACCTCTTGTGACAACGGCGCATTCAGGGGCAAAACCGGAGATGTGATCCTTTTCCTTCTGAAGCAAGGACATCGGGATCAGACTAGGGAGATAGACGTTTCTGACGCCTAAGGCCTTGATTCTCTTGTTGAAGAAATCCTGAATCTCTTCCCATAAAGCATAGCCGTCGGGTCTATAAATGATAAAGCCCTTGGTCTTTGCATAACTCATCAATTCGGCTTTCAGACAGACATCTGTGTACCACTGTGTGATGTTTTCGCTTTTGCTTGTGATACTTGTGACTTTTTTCTCACCCATGATTTTTATTTCTCCTTGTTGGTGTTTTTAAACGGAAGGTCAAACAATATTCTTCTCGGTGCCAGTTTCTTGGCATCGGACTTCAGGAAGTCAATCGACTCTTCATCGATGTTCTCCAGTCTTGAACTGGGCTGAGAGACTTCCTTGCATTCAAAGATTCTACCACCATTGACGATACCTGTTTCGATATCATCGATATGATCAAGGCCATAGAAGACAAGCGGAGTCTTATATGGCGTGTAGTAGGTGGCCTGAATCGTTCTTAAATCGTTGATGGCATCTTCATGATTTGTCGTAATGGTCGTGAAGGTATTAGGGACAAAGAAGTATTTAGCCATCCTGAGGATATTTGTTCTCGGGTTGCTGGAGAGCGTGTCGACGAGAAGAGCGATTTCGGTATTATCAGTCGTTCCAGTCTTCATATTTCTGAGGATGACATTGGTTTCGTCGGTCGTCGTAAGAAGGTCAGATGTCTTCACGCAGACGATCCATTTGATCTGAGGTGACTTGTTCTGAACGAACCGAACGAATTTATTTAAGGCACGATAAGGAAGAAGCAGGGCTATCTTCACGTCTTTTGCCGAACTTTTTGTCGCTGACTGAACTTTTCGATATAGACTGTCAAATAGCACATTGATGCCGCTTATGCCGCCGCATTTGACGTCTTCGGCCGTAGAGATGACATCATCGAAATCTTCAATCGATATGCCATATGGTTTCGGCCTGAGGATATAGAAGGACTGGAGTCCTGATTCGACATCGTAGGTCGCAGAGAAGTAGAGACGGAAGGTTTCGTTCTTCAACAACTGCTTTACTTCCTCTTTTTGTATCTTTGCCTGTTCATAGCTTAAGAAGAAGGACTCATCGTAGAGAAGGACACGGTCATTCTTGGTCTTTCCCTGACAGATCGCATCGGCCATCTTCTTCGCCTGCTCTTTTCCAAGCATGTAATTGCCTTGGTAGAGCGTACCAATCGTCACACCGATTGCGATTGATAAATCGATATCGGGTGAATTGAAGTTGAGATATTGCTGCAATGCGGTATAGATTGTGGAAGCGAGGTTCATCGTCATCAATTTCGAAAGAGATGTCGTATCGATGATGAGGAAGTCATTGGATGAGATCTTGCATAGCTTTCTGGATTTATTGAGATAGCGTGCGACCATATTCATGACACCGTTTTTCGCTTTCTCGATTGTTTTGAAATCTTCTTCGGTTGGATTGGCTGTCGTAAAGAAGAATTCGAAGTAGAGGATGGAACCGAGAATGTCGGCATCGCATCCAGCTAAGAATCTCTTGCATTCCTCTTCGTTCTTGAGGAAATACTTTGTGGATGCCTTCTTGTTGATGTCGAAGTTTGCGCGTGTCGTTGCAACATAAGGCAACAGCTGACTTTCAAAGTGGATGATGTGATCGTCTCTGTTGATGGAAGTGAAGTTAAGAATCGACGCGCTGTATTTCTTTCCCTTGTTGATCTTGATATCGACCTGAAGAGATCGGCTCCCCAGATTCTTTTCGTTGAGGATAGCCTGGAACCACTCTTTGATTCTGTAGGTATCGGATCTTCTGAACTGAGCGAGGAATTCCTCCTCCGTATAATTCTTGACATTGGTCAGATTGATCTTGTCAAAGCTATAGTAACGCTTTCTTACGTAGTCATAGGTGTAGACTCGGATATTGAAGTCGTTGCTTTCGATCTTCTCTCTTGTCTTTTTGTCAAGATGGCAATAAGCAAGGACAAAGCAGGCGACACAGAGCAGAACAAGGAAAACAAGCAATATCAAAAGCCATAGTAGTGTTCGGCTGTCAGGTGAAGCAAGCAAAGTCTTAATATAAATATTCATAGTAAAAATAATATATTGCTGTAAGCAACTATAATATTATAACTTTTCTTGAGCAAAGATAGCAATTCAAGACAAATTATATTATTATATTTTCATCCAAATCGATTCTTTGGACATTCTTTCCTTAAAGAGAGGTATAACAAAATGGACATTTACGCAAAATTAAAGGAAATCTTATCTGAGTTAGTCAGCAAGGACAGCATCGATATCGATAGCATCACTCCGGAAACCGAACTTGATGAATTAGGCTTGGATTCCTTGGACAATGCTCAGCTTATCATCAGCATCGAAGAAGCCTTCAACCTTCCTGAGACCACACCTGAAGAAATGGCATCTATTGTCACTGTCAAGGATGTAAAAGACCTCATCGAGAAAAAAAGATTAACAAAGTAAGCAAAATATCTTGCAAATCCCCAAAAGATTTGATATATTCTTGTTCGCTGCCTGCTTAGCTCAGTTGGTAGAGCAACCGGCCGTTAACCGGTAGGTCGTAGGTCCGAGTCCTACAGCAGGCGCCATTCTTCCATGGCCTGGTGGAGAAGCGGTTAACTCACATCCCTTTCAAGGATGCATTCACGGGTTCAAACCCCGTCCAGGTCACCAACTGAAAACTTTAGGCCCAGAGATGGGCCTTTTTTCATGCCTGTTGATCTGAAACATGAAAACCACCGGCGGGGAAATTCCTCGCTGGCGGAATCTGTCTGCTTCAAAAATCAAAAAACTCAGGCACAATTAAGCTTGCACCTGAGCATTGAAATCTAAATAGAAAACAAATTATTGAATCTCGACCTGCAATGACTTCATCACATCCAAAGCTTCTCTGTTCTTTTCCTCTGTAACGCCTCTGACACAGTCTTTTAAGACAACGACAGGATTTTCTCTGAAATAGGTTTTGACAAGAACTGCATTGGAGACGACGCAGATATCGCTGCAGACACCGACAAGCGTGATGACATCGTCCTTGCTCTTGATTCTCTTCTTCAGTTCATCGATCAGAATCAAAGAACCGAAAGTCGGCTTTTTGATGACGATGGAGTTTCTTACAACGTTCTTTACCTCATCGATAAGTTCCCATCCTTTTGTGTTTTCGACACAGTGGACGACAGGAAGGTGTTTTCCTTCGCTGGTGCTCAGATAATCGTTATGATGGGTATCCTTGGTGAATAAGACATCGTTAGGTTTTCTTTTTGTGATTTCCTGTACAATACCAGGGATGATGCTCTCTGCATCGAATGCGCTTAAGCTTCCTCTGATGAAATCATTCTGCATATCGATGACGACTAAAATATTTTTCATGTGTTTTACCTCTTCAAGAGAATATAATCTTTCTCGAAGGAAGTCAAAGGAAACATTTTATCGATTTGGTGTCGCGTTGATTGACTTGTTCCTCTTTTCTCGATAACATATTGTTACGATTTAACAGGAGGAACGTTATGCAAAAGAAAAAGAAACATGTCAGAAACTTTCTACTCTCCTTTTGTATGCTCGGTTCTTTTCTGTTTGAAATGACAATCACATCACAAAGCCACCATCCTCTCCCTGCTGATGACTGGATGGCTGAAATAGACGGAAAAACAAAACTCAGCAATATATCGCTTCCTGGAACACATGATTCCTGTACGCAGTTTATCGGATTGAGTTATGTCTTCCGCTGTCAGAACTCCAGCATCAAAGCACAGCTTGAGAACGGCTATCGCTATCTTGATATCCGTCTTGCTCTTGACGAAAGCAATACGGATAAGCTGATCCTAAAACATAACTTCTCCAAATGCAGAAGATCAGGATCGATGTTTTCATCTGCCCTGTATCTCGATCATGTCCTTGATGATGTCTACTCTTTCTTGGATCACCATCCAAGCGAGACTGTCATCATGTGCATGAAAAACGAAGAGCCGAATGATGATGTCTCACAGGTGAAGAAAGCATTGTTCGACGTGATTGAAAAGAGGAAAGAGGCTTGGTATCTTTCCAATCAGATACCGACGATGGATGAGGCAAGAGGAAAGATTGTCCTCGCGACAAGAATCGATGACAAAAAAGACGAACAGGACAAAGGCATTCAGTTCTTCTGGGATGATCAGGGGGACAGAGAAGTCCTTTCCGTCCCTGATAAAGAACATGCTATCTCCGATAAAGAATCCGTCTTTGTTCAGGATCGATATAACTATGATGTTTCAGATAAGATCGAAGCAATCCGATATAGCCTATCTGACTGCAAAGCATCGGATAAGAGTTTCTATCTCAACTTTGCATCGACTAGCGGCAAAGGAAAAATCGGCCATCCTGTCAAATATGCAAAAGCAATCAATGATTTCCTTCACAATTACAAATGGAAGGAAAAGAACTGCTATGGCATTGTCATTGTCGATTATGCGACAAGAAAGCTAGCTGAAAAAATCTATAGAACAAACTAGTCCTATTTCTTTATGCTCCCTAAGGAGTAAAGATTGTTGCTTGTTACGCCATGGATAGAGAAAGATGCTTCAAAAGCGATATTTTCACCAGTGAAATAATCCGCTTTGTTCAAAGCGACCTCATAAGAATCATGAGAAGAAGTGTTCATTTCAATATCATGGACCTCATCGTTGATGACAAGACGAAGCGTAGGATGATCAAGCTCCTCATTAAGACCATGTTTATCAAGCTTCTTGATGTAAAAGATAAGTTCATCCTCATTTTCTTTATAGCTGACATCTGCAGTAGGCAATCTGCCGATGCGTTTTAAATAGCTGTATTCATACGGATTGACCTTCAATAAAGATTCGATGACTTCGCTTTTTCCTAAAAGCTGCATATTGATATAGTCAATATCATTGGTCTCCAAATAGGTGGATTCACCGCTGTATAAGTCGATTCCTAAAGCGAGATGAGAAGAAGACATCGAGACATCAAGACTAGAGAGAATTGTCGGAAACACATCAAAATGAGAGAACTTTCTGATAGTGCTTTCTTTTCTTGTTCTTGCGCTATTGATGAAATTGACATAGGTTCTTCTTTCAAAACCTGCTTTATCTGCATCATTACAGAAAGTAGAAGACATCGTCGGATGATCGCCTAATATGACAAAAGTCGTATTGTCTCTGACATTGTCTGAGATATCTGTGTTTCCGTCTTTCCCAAAGAACCAATTGACGAAATTCGTTGCCTGTCTTGCAGAACAGGAGATGACATTTGCATATTGGACAGGGTATTTGTCTTCGCAGTATTGGCAGACAAAGCCATCCGGATGGGAAGAATCGCCGACATAGAAATGCGTATCGACAGTCAGCATCGTGAAGTTGAACGGTTTACTGCTCTCATCGTATGCACTTGCTTTTGTCTTTAATTCATCTTTTGCAAAATCAAAGAGATGGTAATCCATATAACCCCATTGGTTTTCGGCTTTTGTATAGCCGTGACCATAATAGGTGTAGTAATCATGAATCGTATAGTCGCCATGGCTTTGGAAGTAGAGCTTTCTTCCTGCAAAGGAAGCATCGCTCCCGCAGAGGAACGTCTGATCATAGCCTTGTAAACGAAGGATATCGCCTAATGAAATGACGTTGGGGAAGAAGTTCTCCTGGGTATCCATATTGTTCTGACCGAGGATGGTTTTGAAAGGAAGACCTGTCGAATAGGAGAATAAAGCTGCCATTGTCCAATCGGTATATTCTAAAGCCGTTGCACCGTTTAATACCGTTCCATCGCTGAAGCACTCGTTTTCAAGCGCCAATTCTGATAAACCTTCTAAATAGTCGTCATCGAAGAAGCCGCCTTTGTCTTTGTCTGTATAAGTCATTTCCATGCTTTCCAGCGTAAGAAGGATCAGATTTCTTTTCTTTTCCGGGAATATCATCTCGACATCATCCGGTGAAACATAATTGTCATCGATGAAGACGGATTCTTTTTTTGAATTCTCTAAGTATTCGCCTATTTTCAAGTAATTGTATGTTTTTGCAAAGACTGGTATAGCAAAGGAAAACGAGCCTAAAACCGAGATTGATAGGATAAGACAAGTAGCGATCTTTCGCTTCTTGTCGTTCTTCTTATAGAATTTTCTGAAGAAGATGTGAAGGCCTAAGATCACGAAGAATACTGCAAAAGTCGGAAGAATGACAGCGATAATGAATTTTGAAACCGTATCTCCAATTGTTCCCTCAAGTGTTTTCATCTGTGTGATAAGCTGGGACAATGAGACACGAGACCATGTATGCATCATCCAGATAAAACCGATTGAGAAAAAGAGCAAAAGCCATATTAAAAGGAAAAGAAGAATCATCAAGATGATTCTAAGAGCCTTGTTTGGCTTCTTTTCGTTGTTCGATGAATCGGTTTTCTCATTCATGGCTTTCATAATTTGCAATTATCTTACTTTTCTTTACAAAACACAAGAAAGAGAACTGATTTTTTTACAACATTTTTAATGAAAAACGTTTTGATTTTATCTTGAGCTTAGAATTTAAAATAGATACGATTGTCAAAAAAGTGCGTCCATATATATATATATATATATGATTAAGGAAAGCAAAGAAGAAAGGGAGAAGTATTGTCTTATTGAACATTCTTTGCAGATATTGGCTTTTCTTTTACACCAGCCTCTATTAAAATAAAAGAAAAGTCTACTTTAAGGTGAGACTTTAGGAGGCGCTATGAAAGAAAACATGATACCCATAGGAAAGATGGCAGATATCAATCATGTCTCTATTGCAACACTGAGACTCTATGATCAGATGAGTCTGCTTAAGCCCTGCTATATCGATCCTGAAACGAATTATCGATATTACAGAATGGAACAGAATGCCAAGCTAGACCTTATCGCCTATATGAAAGATCTCGGTATGAGTCTGAAAGAGATTCAGGATGTCTTGGCAAAAGAGAATCTTGATCTGATCGAGGATATTCTTTCCAGAAAGAAAGAGCAGCTCTATCAGGATATCAGGAAATTAAAGACAAGACTTCATTTTGTCGATGATTCCATCATGAAGATCGAACGATACCGAAACTCTCCTAAAACCGGAATCTGTTCTCTTGAATATATCTCTCAAAGATATATCTATGGCATCAAATGTCAGCATGATTTCTATAAAAACGGCCTAATTGAGTTTGAAAAAGACCTCACTTTATTAAGAAACCATCTTATTGATCTACAGTTAGAGCAGGTCTATTCCTACAATATCGGAACATCAATAAGAAAAGAAGACTTTGAAAAAGATATCCTGAAAGCAGAAGACATCTTCATCTTTTCTGAATACAAAATCGAAGGCCTTGAGATGAAAAAACTTCAGGCCAGCATGTATGTCACAGTCTATGCTTCTTCCTTTGAAGATGAAAACGCCGCGATTGAAAAACTGCTTGAATGCTGCAAAGAGAACAATTACACAATAGCAGGTGATTACTTATGCGAAGTCATGACGGAATTCAATGTATTCGAAGAGGATAAAAGAGGTATGTTCCTACGTCTCCAAGTGCCTGTGAAATTCAACTCCTGAAAATCGTTGACTCTCAAGTAAGAATAGACTTTATAATGAAGTCAACAATGAAAGGAGACGTTACTATGAGCAAAATCAGAGTCGTGCAGTATGGATGCGGAAAGATGGCAAAATACACCATCCGTTACGCTTATGAACATGGAGCAGAGATCGTCGGTGCAATCGATGTCAATCCCGCAGTCGTCGGTATGGATATCGGTGATTTTGCAGAACTTGGCGTCAAGACCGGCGTCATCATCAAGGACAATGCCGATGAAGTCTTAGACAGCTGCGATGCCGATGTTGCAATCGTCACTTTGTTCTCTTTCATCAAGGACATCTATCCGATGGTCGAGAAGTGTGTCAGACGCGGCATCAATGTCATCACAACCTGCGAAGAAGCCATCTATCCGTTTACGACAGCAGCAGCCGAAACCTTCAAGTTGGATAAGTTAGCCAAAGAAACAGGCTGCACCATCACCGGTGCCGGTATGCAGGATATCTTCTGGATCAACATGGTCGCCCTCGCAATGGCAGGAGCCAATAAGGTCGTCAAAGTTAAAGGCGCCTATTCCTACAATGTCGATGAATATGGTATGGCACTTGCAAAAGCACACGGCGTTGACCTCACACCTGAAGAATTCGAAAAAAAGATTGCCCATCCTGAAACATTCGAAGCCAGCTATGCTTATAATTCCGTCGAAGCTCTTGCACATAAACTCCATCTTACAATCACCAGCATCGAACAGAAGCATGTTCCCTGCATCTTAGATCATGACTTATATTCCGCCACAATGGGCAAGGTCATCAAGGCCGGAAGATGCATCGGTATGTCAGCCGTTGTCACAGCTAAGACACTTCAGGGCATCACCATCGAAGAAGAGACTATTGGCAAAGTCTATGCTGAAGGCGATGGCGATATGTGCGACTGGAAGATCGAAGGCGAACCAGATATCGAATATCATGTTGTCAAGCCGAATACTGTTGCCCATACTTGCGCAACCATCGTCAATCGTCTTCCCACTTTGATCAATGCACGCCCTGGCTATGTCACCTGCGATGAACTTGATCAGCTTGAATATCTGCCTTATCCGATGGAATTCTATCTTTATTAAATGTTTTCTGAAATGATTATCAGAGGGAGCTTTGTCTCCCTCTCTTTTCGTTTGAAGAAATGTTGTAAAATATTTCAGGTGAAACAATTTTGTTTTAAGCTTTGCTTAAGTTATCTTTGATAGCATAGTTTCATCGAGGTAGCAATCATGAGAATTCTTTTAGCGGAAGATGAAAAAACATTATCGAAAGTCTTAGTCAAAATACTGATGAAGAACAATTATTCCGTCGATCCTGTCTATGATGGCGAGGATGCTCTTTATTATGCTTTGAATCAGAACTATGATTTGGTCATTCTCGATATCATGATGCCGAAAAAAGACGGCATAACCGTTTTAAAAGAAATCAGAAACGCACAGAATCCTGTTCCTGTTCTGCTTCTTACCGCCAAGGCGGAAGTCGAAGATAAAGTCTTAGGGCTTGATAGCGGAGCGGATGATTATCTTTCCAAGCCTTTCGATACAAGAGAGCTTCTTGCAAGAATCCGTGTCCTGACACGAAATAAGGCTGAAGTCGATCATAAGATTACAATCGGAAATATCACACTGGACAAAACAACCTGTGAAGTGAGTTCGCCTTCTGCCTCTTTCCGACTGACAAACAAAGAGTTCAAGATGCTTGAATACTTCATGACAAATCCTAACAAGATACTCTCTGCCAATCAGATCATTGAAAAAGTATGGGATTTTGAAAGCGAAACAGAAAGTAACACCGTCTGGGTCTATATTTCCTATCTCAGGAAAAAGCTCTCTGCGATGAATGCGAATATAACGATCAAGGCAACAAGAAACATCGGCTATTATCTGGAGAAAGAAGATGATCAAAAAGCTTAAAAGAAAATTTCTTTTTTTAGCGACTTCTCTGACCTTTGCCTTGATGGCATTGCTTGTTTCAGTCATGAATGTCATCAACTATTCAGTCGTTGTCAAAGATTGTGATGATACATTGACTGTTCTAGTAAATAGAGGGCCGAAGAATGATTCAGAGAAGAAAGCATTGAATAAGAATGACAATAACGGTATTCCAAGCGGAATGTCTCCGGAAGTCATTCATGAAGCGAGATTTTTCATTGTCACGCTTGATGAGAACAACACGATATTATCGACAGATTTCTCCCGCATTTCGACAGTCGATGAAACGACCGTCAGCAAATTTGTAGACAAAGCGATGGATAAATCTTCTGTTCGCGGATTCGTCAACGATTTCCGCTATCTGAAAAACAGAAAAGGGAAAAGAGCAAAACTGTATTTCCTCGATTGCGGAAGAAAACTGTATTCTTATCGCGCCTTTGCTTTGACAAGTTCGGCAGTCGGACTCTTAGGCGTCATTATCTTCTTTCTGATTTTCCTGTTCTTCTCTGGAAAAATCGTCAGCCCAATTACAGAAAGCTACGAAAAACAGAAACGATTCATATCCGATGCCGGACATGAAATCAAAACGCCTCTTACAATCATCAATGCGAATCTGGATCTATTAGAAGAGGATGGAGACCACAATGAAGAGCTCGATGATATCAGAGTCCAGACAAATAGACTGACACAATTGACTTATGATTTAGTCTCTCTTTCCAAAATCGAAGAGTTTGACAAATCAAAAAAGAAATCTGATTTCCCTTTATCTGAAACAGTGCTTGAGACTGCGAAGTCTTTTATGACTATCGCAGCAGCAAGAAAGATCGACTTCACATATGATGTCAATGAAAACATCACGATGAATGGCATCTATGAAGACATCAAAAAACTCGTTTCGATCCTTCTTGACAATGCGATGAAATACGCAAATGAAAACGGGAAAGCCACGCTTTCCCTGTTTGTCAGAAAGAAACAGATTGTTCTCTCTGTCTATAATACGACAAGTGTATTAGTGAAGAAGGAAGACCTTCCTCATGTCTTTGAACGCTTCTACAGAAGCGATGCTTCCAGAAACTCGGAGACGGGAGGAAGTGGAATCGGTCTATCGATTGCAGAGGCAGTCGTCCTCTCTCATAATGGAACAATACAGGCTGAAACACATACAGGACATGACTTTATTGTAACTGCTGTGTTTCCGATGAAATAAATGCTATAAACGAAGTCCTTTGATATCTTTGATTCTAGAAAGAATGATGTTGCAGCTGCAACTGAGTATTCCGGGCAGTTTATCGATGACTTCATGAAGGAATGTCTCCATCTCATCACTGGAAGAAGCAACAGCATGAACGTGAAGCTTGTCTTTTCCTGTGACTCGATAAATCTGTGTCACAGTATCATGATTGTTCAGAATGTCGATGACCTTAGAAAGACATTCCGGTGTTGTTTCGATTTCAAAATAACAGGATACCGCACCGCTGATCTTCTGAGGATTGATGACGGTCGTATATTCTTCAATGATTCCTTTCTGCTCTAAAACCTGAATTCTCGATTTCACGGCAACGCGGGAAATGCCGACCTTTTCACCGATTTCAGAATAGGAGATTCGGGCGTTTTCAATTAAAAGGCGAACGATTTTCTGATCTAATTCATCAAGTCCATCCAAGTACATGTTGAAATCTCCTTTCATATCGATAGAGGTTCTGCTTTTCAACTAAGATAGCATCAGTCATACAAAAAGTAAATGCTCTATTGACACATGGATATATTCTATCTAGAATACTTCGAAACGAAAGATAAAACTTACGTTTTGATAAAACATGAATCGAGACCTAACAAAAGGACCTGTTATCAAGTCCATGCTGCTGTTTGCTGTTCCTATGATTTTAGGAGATCTGCTTCAGCAGTGCTATAACATCGCAGATACATTGATCGTCGGACAGTTTCTAGGCCGTGATGCCCTTGCTGCAGTCGGTTCTTCTTTTACATTGATGACTTTTCTGACTTCCATCATTTTAGGTCTCTGTATGGGAAGCGGAGCGCTGTTTTCAATGCGCTTTGGTCAGCGCGATGATGATGGGCTGAAAGAAAATGTCTCCGCTTCCTTCTTCTTCATCGCCTTCATTACAATCATTCTCAATGTACTCTCTTTTGTCCTTATTGATTATCTGAAAGTGTTTCTACGCGTACCGGATGAAGTATGGGGTAATATGAGAAACTATCTCTTTGTCATCTTTTTCGGAATTCCGGCGGTGTTTCTTTATAACTACTTTGCTTCTTATTTAAGAGCAATCGGCAATTCTTTGATGCCCTTATTGTTCTTGGCGGCTTCTGCTATCCTCAACATTCTTCTTGATCTCTGGTTTGTAATCGGATTGAAGAGAGGTGTAACAGGTGCTGCTGAAGCAACTGTAATTGCCCAGTATCTGTCCGGTATCGGAATAGCTATCTATACTTTAGTGAAATATCCAATGGTCCGTTCAATCGGTGATATTCATGCACTGAAGAAAAAACGCATATGGGAAATCATTTCATTTTCTTCGTTGACCTGTGTTCAGCAATCTGTCATGAATCTTGGCATTCTCATGGTTCAGGGATTGGTCAACAGCTTTGGTCCAGTTGTCATGGCTGCCTTTGCTGCAGCTGTCAAAATCGATGCTTTTGCCTATATGCCTGTTCAGGATTTCGGTAATGCGTTTTCTACCTTTGTCGCTCAGAACTATGGTGCAAAAGAGAAAGGAAGAATCAAGTCAGGACTGAAAAGCGCAACACTGATCTCTATCGGCTTTTGTCTTGTCATCTCTTTATTCGTTTTTGTCTTTGCAAAACAGCTGATGCAGATCTTTGTCGATAAAGATGACATAGAAACCATCATGGAAGGCGTGAAGTATCTTCGAATCGAAGGCTCTTTCTATTGCGGTATCGGATGTCTGTTCTTGTTCTATGGGTTGTATCGTGCATTAGGAAAACCAGGCATGAGTGTCATTCTGACAATCATATCCTTAGGCACACGTGTTGCTCTTGCTTATCTTTTGTCTATGATTCCATCACTTGGTGTTCTTGGCATATGGTGGTCAGTCCCCCTAGGATGGGTTCTTGCTGACATTGTCGGTTTGGTCTATTACCTTGTAAGAAGAGAAAAACTGATTCCTCAAACATAACTTCTGAGTTGTGATTTATTGTCGATTATCAAAGCTTTATTTAAGCTTGCCATGTTATACTCCCACTAGAAAAGAGAGATGACATAGCTGATTTTGTATTTGAAAGATACGAGCAGAAGTATCGTATCAGCTCATCGCTTTATGATAAGTTCTTATCCTTGATAAAGAACTATCTTGAAGTGGACAAATATGGAAAAACAACCATACAGAGCCTTTATTATGATACAGATAATTATAGGTTGATAAGGTAATCAATCGATAAACCGATTTATAAAGAGAAACTGAGAGTGCGTTGCTAGGGACTCAACTCTGACAATCGGGATATCTATATCGAAATGAAAAGAAAATATGATGGCATCGTCTATAAACGGCGGCTTTCATGCAAAGAAGATTCCATTGAAAAAACCATCGAAGATTCCACTTCCCAGATTGGAAAAGAAATATCTTATTTCTACCACTTTTATGGAACGGTGAAGCCGCTAAAGGAAATGTGACAATCAATAATGGTACAGTGTCTTTTTATAGCAAGGATGATGTTATCC
>CAKUXT010000028.1 GCA_934700375.1 uncultured Bacilli bacterium
GAACAAGGTCAGAAAGACCATTGTCGTCAACGGCGCCATCAATGCCAAGATCGTCGGTCAGCCTGCATACAAGATCGCTGAACTTGCCGGATTTGAAGTTCCGCATGATACCAAGGTCCTTGTCGGCGAAGTCAAGGTTGTCGAAAAGACAGAAGAATTCGCTCACGAAAAGCTTTCTCCGGTCCTTGCTTTATATAAGGCTGAGAACTTCGAAGAAGCCATGGATAAGGCTGATGTCTTAGTCCGTGAAGGCGGATTCGGTCACACTGCCGACATCTATGCTGATGAAGTCTTAGGTAAAGAACACATCGAAGCTTTCGCCAATAGAATGAAGGCCTGCAGAATTTTGGTCAATACTCCTTCTGCATTAGGCGGCATCGGCGATATTTACAACTTCAGAATCCGTCCTAGCCTTACTTTGGGCTGTGGCTCTTGGGGTGGAAACTCCGTTTCTGAGAACGTTGGCGTTCAGCAGCTTCTCAATGTGAAGACTGTTGCAAAAAGGAGAGAAAATATGCTTTGGTTCAGAACACCTAGTAAGATCTTCTTCAAGCCTGGTTGCCTTGCTACCGCTTTGGAAGAGCTCAAGACTGTCTACAATAAGAAGAAAGTCATGCTTGTCACCGACGGATTCCTTTATCAGTCCGGTATGGCCGATAAGCTCATCCGCATCCTCGACAAGCTCGGAATCGATACTGAAGTCTTCTCCGAGGTCAAGAGCGATCCGACTTTGGCATGTGCAAGAGACGGCGCCAAGCTCGCTGCTTCCTTCCAGCCTGATACCATCATCGCTTTAGGCGGCGGTTCTCCGATGGATGCTGCTAAGATCATCTGGCTCTTATATGAACATCCCGAAGCTGACTTCTCCGATATGGCTATGGACTTCATGGATATCAGAAAGAGAGTCTGCACCTTCCCGCACTTGGGCGAAAAATCCATGCTTGTCTGCGTTCCTACTTCTGCCGGTACTGGTTCTGAAGTCACTCCTTTTGCTATCATCACCGATGAAAAGGACGGCACAAAGTATCCTATCACTGACTACGAACTTCTTCCTAACATGGCAATCATCGACTCCGATCTGATGCTCTCCATCCCTAAGGGACTTACAAGAGCTTCCGGTATCGATGCCCTCACTCACTGCATGGAAGCCTATGTTTCTATGTATGCTACCCCCTTCACAGATGGTATTTGTAAGGAAGCTATTAAAGAAATCTTTGATTATTTGCCTCGCGCGTATCATAATCTTAGTAAGGATCCTGTAGCCCGTGAACATATGGCTCACGCTGCAACGATGGCCGGTATGGCATTTGCCAACGCTTTCTTAGGAATTGATCACTCCTTAGGCCATAAGCTTGGAGCTTACCATCATCTTCCTCACGGTTACTGCGTTTCCCTCATGTTGGACGAAGTCATGCGCTTCAATGCTGAAGAGAAACCCACTAAGATGGGAACCTTCCCGCAGTATGAGTATCCGCATACACTCAGACGTTACGCCGAAATCGCTGAGATGCTTGGCATCACTGGCAAGAACGACAAAGAGAAGCTTGAGAAGCTCATCAACAAGATTGATGATCTTAAGAGAGACATCGAACTCCCGCTCACTATCAAGGAAGCAGGTGTTGAAGAAGAAGCCTTCCTCAAGACTCTTGACGAAATGTCCGAAGCTGCCTTCAACGATCAGTGCACCGGTGCTAACCCAAGATATCCTCTCATTTCTGAGATGAAGGAGCTCTATCTGAAAGCCTATTATGGCGCTGACTACTCCAAATAAGCATAAGAAAGGATAAACGGTTATGGAAGAAAAAGATTTAGGCGAGTTGTTATTGAAGAGAAACAACAAAAGAATTTATGTCAAAGGCGATGTGATCACCAAAGTCTTTGATCATCAGTTCTACACCTCCTCTGACGTCATGAAAGAAGCGATGAATCAGGAATATGCATTGGAACTTGGTTTCAATGTCCCTGGTGTTCTGTCTGTCTTCCCTGTCGGAAGCGACTGGGCCATCTCTTCTAGAAGAATCCTTGGCGAAACTTTAAGAGAGCTTATGGACAAGGATCCTGAAAACAAGAAGAAGTACATCAGCAAATTGGTCGCCATCCAGATTGAAATCCTTTCTCACCTCTCTTCTAACCTCAAACTTCCTAAGCTCAAGGACAAACTCAACAACTATATCAGCGAATCCGGCCTTGATGCCACAACAAGATACGATCTTCATGCCAGACTTGAAAAGATGCCGAATCACTACAAAGTCTGCCATGGCGATATCTGCCCCGAAAACATCATTCTCCAGGGCGATACCTACTATGTCCTTAACTGGGCCCATGCAACACGCGGCAATGCTGCTGGCGATGCTGCAATGACCTATCTCCTCTTTGTCTTAAGCGGAGATGAGAAGGCTGCTGAAATGTATCTGAAAGAGTTCTGCAAGAAGTCCGATACTGACGTTTCCTATGTTCAGCGCTGGATTTCTGTCGTCTCTGCCACAAAGCTTCGCACCATCACTGATCCTGAGAAGCGCGAAATCCTTTCCAGAAATATTTCTGTCGTCGAATATTAAACCTGATCCTGAGGCTTCGGCCTCAGGATTTTATTTGGCAATATTGGTTAGCCTATATCATGATTTGATAGAATATGGTACAATATTAAAGTTATGGACCAATGTTACCCAAGGTTATTTTTTATTAATACGTTAAGCGAAGTTTCTACAACCAACAATGATTATGTTTGGGGAATGCCGAGTTATGTCTGCTGGATCATAATCGGTGTTCTTCTTGTTTTCAGTGGAATCTTCTCTGCCAGTGAGAACGCGTTCTCTACCTGCAACAAATATCATTTCCGCGCAGAAGCCGATAAAGGAAAGAAGACTGCTAAGATCATTACGTATCTTGTCGATCATTTCGACAATACGCTGATCACGGTTCTTGTTTCATCCAATACGGTTGCAACAGTCATGTCTTATCTCTCTGCAATGCTCTGGTATCAGATCTGTCATAACAATGGCTGGGGAAGCGGTGTAGAAGCTGTCCTTTCGACTGTTGTCATGGGTATTCTTTTCTACATCATCTCCGATACGTTTCCTAAAGTCATATCAAAAGCTATTCCAAATCAATTGGCAATGGTTCTTTGTTATCCGATTATTGTTCTGCAGTTCTTGCTTTATCCTATCATCTTTCTGTTCAGAATGCTTTTGAAAGCAATCCATAAGATGTTTCATCTTAAGGATGAAAATCTGCTTTCAAAAGAAGATATCATGAGACAGGTTGATGATGCTGTCAACCAGGAAGATGCCATCATGGAAGACGGCGAAGAAGAAGAGGAACCGGAGAAGCTTTTTGAAAATGATGAGAAGGTTCTTCTCAATCATGTTTTTGCCTTTGATGAAAGAAAGGTTTCCTCAGTATATACAAAGCTCGATAAGGTCTTCTCTTTGAATCTTGAGGGACTGACCAGTGCTAAGATCAATGAGGAACTGAAGAAATGCCCTTATAGCCGTATTCCGATTTATGATGAAACGAAGGACAATATCATCGGCATTTTGGTTTTAAAGATTTATTTCAAGGAATATGTGGAAGATCCTCATCTTTCGATTCCTTCTATTTTGGAAAAGGTCATCTATGTCTCTCCTGACGAAGAGCTTGATGATGCTTTTGAAAAACTGAATTCCAATAAGGTTCATATGGGTGTTGTCAAAGACAAAAACGATAAAGTGTTAGGCATTATTACGATGGAAGATATCTTGGAAGAACTCATCGATGATATCGATGAAGAGAACAAAGTCATAGAGAAGAAGGGGAAGAAAGCATGAAATACCTCACATTGATTTTCTATGGCGTAGCCATTCTTATCTTCTTATGTCTTTCATTCTTCTTTTCCAGTGCCGATATGGCATATGGAAGCGTTGATATTCTTCGCTTTGATGTAGAAAGCAAAAAGAATCCGAAGAAGAAAGGTATCCTTCGCGCCAAAGAGCTTGCAAAGAACTATGACAAGACCATTGCGACGATCTTATTCGGAAACGATGTCGTCAATGCAGGTCTTGACTCTGTCGCTACTTTGTTCGGCGTCAATCTCTGCATGATTGTTCTCAGCGATAATCCGAATGTCTCTCAGATATCTGAAACATGGGGTTTGGTCGCTTCTCTTACTGTCCTTGTCTTGAAAATCACCTTTGGTGAAATTGTTCCGAAATCCGTTTCCAAGATCAACAACTTCAAGATGAGCATCAGCTATGCCTCCATCATCAATGTCGTTCGCTATATCTTTATGCCGATCACTTATCCTGTCGCTTTGTTAGGTGGCTTGTTTGCCAAGACAACAAAAGAGAACGTCGAAGATGTTCAGATTGCAGAGGATGATCTTCATGAGATGGTCGACGACATCGAAGAACAGGGTACAGTCGATGAAGAAAAAGCATCCATGCTTCATGAGACAATCAAGTATACGCATACAGAAGCAAAAGAGGTCATGACGCCTCGTGTTGAGATGGAAGCGATTGATATCAATGATTCCATTGAAACGATTCTGAAAGAAGGCAAAGTCCTCCGTTATAGCAGAGTTCCTGTCTATGAGGATACTATCGATAACATCATCGGTTTTATTCGCTCTAAGACCTTCATGATCAAATGCTTGAGCCAGGAGGATTTCAAGCTTCAGGATATTCTTCTTACTCCTCTTCGCTTCCCGCAGTCTGCAGAGATCAATGACATTATGAGACAGTTTAAAAAGACTAAGACACACTTTGCTGTCATCATGGATGAATATGGCGGTGTCGATGGCATTCTGACAATGGAAGATATCTTAGAAGAGATTGTCGGAGAAATCTGGGACGAGAAAGATAGACCGAAAGATCCTGTTGTCGAAAGAAAAGATGGTTCTTATATCATCGACGGAAATGTCACTTTGGAAGACTTCTGTGACTTGTTCTCGATTCCTTTCGATGATGTCAATTCCGACTATCTGACAGTCGGTGGATTTGTTGTTGAATTATTGGATGATCAATTTGCAAAAATCGGTGATGAAGTTGATTTTGAAGGCATTCATATCAAAGTCATCGCCATTGATGACAATGGCGCAGTAGAAAAAATCATCGCCAAAAAAGAGAATGAAGAAGAGGAATAATCAGATGACTTGATGATTCAGCGTCTACTTCACCTCTTTTTTGTCTTGCTCTTTTATTGCTAAGAACTCATCTAAGAGTTCTTTATGTGTATTCTCACCATAGAATGCTCTGAACTCTTTGACGTTCCATGGCTTTTTTGCGACGTTTCCGATTCCATGCTTATGGATTCTGATCCACTGGCAGTAATGTCTGATGATTGTATCATCATGAAGCTCATGCTGCGAATTGAATTGTCCGGGCATGATCATCCTGTATTTCTTCATGGCTCTGTTGATAGCGGTCTGATCTGGCATGAAATAGCGATTGTGATTGACTTTGTAACGAACGGCATCAAAATGATGGCTCTCTCTGAGTTTTTTGATGTCCATTAAAAGAACACCTGCATTACAGTAATTCTTTCCTAACCAATGGGAACCGACTTCATCTCTGACCATACCGATTTCCTTGTCTTCTAAGTTATAGGAAAAGACTTGATATAGGTCTTTGACAACGACGATATCAATATCCAAATAGAGCAGTCTGTCAGGGAATGAGGGTTCTAAATCGGACAAGAGTCGAATCATCGTATAAGGAGAATATTTGCTATGCAGATTGACGCTTTTTCCTAATTTGGACTGGAATAAGTCTGTCATATCTATCAATGTGATTTTGTTTTCACTGTTATATTTTCTGATGATGTTTTCGATTTTATCTGCTTGAGATTGTTCAAATGCGAAAAATGTTTTCTTTTTGTTTCTGAAGCTTCCGGTCGCGACAAAAATGTTCAAAGGATGTTCGGTTGTCTTTGCAATAGAAAGAACAGTGATGAGCAAACCGTCAAAACAGTTTTTGTCTAATGAAAAAAGAAGGTTAATGGGCTCTAGTGTATCCATCGATGATCTCCTATAGTTGAATGTGAAATAATAGATAAGAGTTAGTTATATGCTAAAGTATATCATTTTCGTGTCAGTTTTGAAAATGAATGTGAATAACTGGCATCTGAGTTTTCAATATGTTGATGATTTCTATGCTTTTTTATGAAAACTGTTAGCTTTTATGTGTTACTTTCTATCGGATAGAATATCGATAATCGGTGCTTTCTTAATTTTCATTAATGTAGGCATGAATCCGATTATTGCAGAGATAATAAGAGCGGCTATTATTAAAAGAACCTGTCTTTTCGAGAAACCAAAGATGAAATGCGTGAGCACAAGCTTTTCGATAAAAAACTTATTTGCCAGACTTACTACAAGACTTGATAAAACAAAGGAAAAGGCGGTAATCACAAGCATAAAGAATATCTCGATGACCAGATAAGTCAAACTGATTGAAAGGAAGGAATAGCCTTGTGCATATAGAATTCCGATTTTCTTCAAGGAACGATTGAGAATGTCTAAAATAGAGAATAAGAAGAATAGTGCACTGACAATGATGCCTATAAGAGTTACTAATGTGACGATTCCCGCGATTGATTTCAAACCATAAGAGTAGGTTTCTATGTCTGCATAATAGGAGTTATGAACTTCGTAATATGAAATCCAATCGGTGGCCTCCTTTCCTAAAAGATGAGCTTTTAAGTTTCCAGGATTTGCTTTTAGGATCTTGTTAAGTGTTTTTGTATCTTGGCCTATCTTGTCTGATGTGATGAAAAGGACATGACTGTAATTGGTCATCAATGGTTTCATCGCTTGGCTGATTTTCGAAAACAAGGGCTTTGCAACATAATAAGAACTACGTTTCGGTGAATAGTTTTCTGATGTGTAGCCGGCAATGATGACATTTTCATTGATTCCTAATCCGGTTGATTCTAAAGAAAACGAAAGGAAATCTTCTTCGTGGTAAGGATCACGGAATGTTTCAGTAAAATAATCTTTTTCGAGAATGACAGCATTGTCAGGAAGTTCTTCTAAAGAACTATAGGGACTTTTTAATACATATTCATCATCTTTGAGAACATCAAAGGGACTGATGGAATAAACTTTTCCATAGATAGGATCTACGATGTCATAGCAGTTGAATGACATGTAAATCTGATAATCTGAGAAAGTGATATAGTCATCAGTCAATTGTTCAGGCTTAAATGTATCAAAGAATTCTTTTGAGAAGCCGATGACGCTATATAAATTGCTTTTGATATCTTCGACTAATTGTTTTGTCATGTCATATTCGATAGAAGAATCATATTTAGGATCATCTTGGAATATGACAGAATATCTATTGACATCATAATTGGTATTGATAATGCCGACAATCGTATATGTTTCCGGTAAGAAGCTGTAATTGCGGTTAATATTTGTGAAATAAGCTTCTTTTCCGATAAGATCTTCGTTTTTTTCAATGCTGCTTTTGACTTTATCTTTGTTGACGAAATCAAAACGGCGATACATATCTGCAAAATAATCGGAGATGATGATTTCGTTTGTCTTTTCAGGGAGTCTGCCTGTTAAAGAATAGTGGAACGTGTCTAATGTATCCTGAGCGGCAATAATGGATCCGGTAACATAATACGGATAATTGAAATCAGAGACTGAAATGCTATCGATATAGCCTGAATTCTTTGCGTTATTAATATGCCAGCCTTTGGCAAAAGAATGAATAGGCAAGTATGAACCTTTGGTAATCGCATCGATGTTTTTGATGTCTTCATCATTCATTCCGTATTTTGTGTTGAAGCTGAGGCTTTCTGAGTGATAGCTTTTTGAGATTTCAATGGATGAGAAATTATCTTGCTTCATCGATTTTAAAACGGAACGATTGACATCAAATGAACTCATTGAATCTGAGATTCCGAACAATGAAAAAGAAAAGATGGAGATAAGGAGCATCACGATCATTCTTGCCGGCCTTTTCCTCATGAGGGAAAAGGCAAGCCGGATTCTCTTTCTGAAGGAGAGTTTCAGGTCCTTCTCCTCTTTGTAGGGGATATTCCTCTCTTCGAATGCGGGAAGCACATCTGTCACTTTTCCGTCTTTGATCTCGATGATGCCATCCTTATATTTCTCGGCGCTTTCTCTGTCATGGGTGACGACAAGGACAAGCCTGTCTTTGCTGACTTCCTTCAGAAGGGAAAACACGTTCTCTGCATTCTCGCTGTCCAATGAGCCTGTCGGCTCATCGGAGAGGATGATTCTGCAGTCCTTCAGCATCGCTCTTACAAGAGCGACTCTTTGCTTTTCTCCTCCTGAGAGAAGCTCCACCTTCTTTTTCTTGAAGGAAAGAAGTCCGGCTTTGGACAGCAGTCCATTGATCTCTTTGTCATCCACTTTCCTGTCAGTGGCAAGGAGAAGATTCTCTTCGACGGTCAGTCCGCTGAGCAGATTGTATTCCTGAAAGACAAATCCTATCTTTCTTGCGCGATAGGCGGAGAGTTCCTTCTCCTTCATTTCGGTGATGTCCTTTCCGTCTATGAGGATGGATCCTTGGTCGGGCTTGTCCAGTCCACCAATCAGATTGAGGAGCGTGGACTTTCCGCTTCCGCTTTTTCCGACGATAAAGAACAGGCCTTTTTCGGGAAGGGAAAAGGAGACGTCTTTCAGTACGTCCTGTCGTTTATTGTTTGCCGAATATGTTTTGTATATATGATTGATTTGAATCATGTTCTTTATTCCTCACGAAGAAGATTGATCGATTTCTGCCTGTAAAGGTGAATTGCTGGAAGAAGAATGCCTAAAGCAAAGACAACAATGCAGATTGCTATAAGTATGAAAGAGTCATACCATCTGAAGAAATAGATAGGATGATCAGTGTATCCTCTTTGTATAAATATATTATTTACAACATAGAGCAATAATGCTTTGATTCCAAATTGACAAATGATTGCGAAAAGAGAAAATAAAGTGAAAATCAAAGTGAAAACGGCCAAGATATCGGCTTTGCTTATTCCGTTTGATTGAAGTATTCCGATTGTCTTTCCTTTTTCTGATAATAATCCGTTGAAATAATAAGTCAGAATTGAAACGGTGACTATAAGCAGAATGCTAGATAACAAATACATAATTATAGAGAGATTTGGTGAAATTAAATCGGTGATATCCTTTATGGCATCGGATTCTCTAAAACGAACAGTATCAAAATATAAATCGTAAGATGGAAAATCAAATGCGTTGGTATGAATGATGGTTTTATAATGGCGGATTTTAGTGAATAGTTCAAGATCTCTTTTATAATCGCCTGTCAAACGAATAAAGACACCTTTTGGATTCGTGTCAGGTTTCTCAGGCGTATAGATTGCCGTTTCCAAAATATTATTTCCTTGATAAGAGCGAAGCATGTAATGGAATGAACCATAACCTGATTCTTGTGGAACGTAATGATCTTGGTATATTTCAGGATTGTAATGAGTGTCGAATATGCCTGTGACTGTCTTTGTTTTGCCTCCGTATTTGATTTTGGTTCCGAGCAGGTCTATTGGCTCATTAATGTCAAAAGATTCGACCACGACATCTTTGTTAGAGCGTTCATCACGAACACAATACTTATAACCGAATTGCTTGTATTTTTCATAATAGAAAAGCGGAATGGCGACTTCATCAGATGTCTGAGGGGCTTTTCCACAATAAAGATCTATGCCGTTATTTAAATAATTATTGTTCTCTAGTTGTATAATTGCTGCATAATAAGAAAGTTCACCTTCCTTTGCGTCTCTATATTGCAAATTTATTGGTTCTGAGTTGAAAAACATTGAGTTTGAATCAATAGCATTCCAACTTTTCAGTAGAGAAATGTCTCCGTCCGTAAAGGAGCTTTCTTCTTTTAAAATTGGATATTCTTTTGTTTGAATATTGTACATCGTTTTAATGATAGTCTCTTCGGGCGTATTTGTAACAATACTCGTTGAGATTCCGAACAAAGAAAAAGAAAAGATGGAGATAAGGAGCATCACGATCATTCTTGCCGGCCTTTTCCTCATGAGGGAAAAGGCAAGCCGGATTCTCTTTCTGAAGGAGAGTTTCAGGTCCTTCTCCTCTTTGTAGGGGATATTCCTCTCTTCGAATGCGGGAAGCACATCTGTCACTTTTCCGTCTTTGATCTCGATGATGCCATCCTTATATTTCTCGGCGCTTTCTCTGTCATGGGTGACGACAAGGACAAGCCTGTCTTTGCTGACTTCCTTCAGAAGGGAAAACACGTTCTCTGCATTCTCGCTGTCCAATGAGCCTGTCGGCTCATCGGAGAGGATGATTCTGCAGTCCTTCAGCATCGCTCTTACAAGAGCGACTCTTTGCTTTTCTCCTCCTGAGAGAAGCTCCACCTTCTTTTTCTTGAAGGAAAGAAGTCCGGCTTTGGACAGCAGTCCATTGATCTCTTTGTCATCCACTTTCCTGTCAGTGGCAAGGAGAAGATTCTCTTCGACGGTCAGTCCGCTGAGCAGATTGTATTCCTGAAAGACAAATCCTATCTTTCTTGCGCGATAGGCGGAGAGTTCCTTCTCCTTCATTTCGGTGATGTCCTTTCCGTCTATGAGGATGGATCCTTGGTCGGGCTTGTCCAGTCCACCAATCAGATTGAGGAGCGTGGACTTTCCGCTTCCGCTTTTTCCGACGATAAAGAACAGGCCTTTTTCGGGAAGGGAAAAGGAGACGTCTTTCAGTACGTCCTGTCGTTTATCACCGGTGAAATAAGATTTAAAAAGGTGGTTTATTTTAAGCATAATCAATCCAATCTATAGGTTACATGAACAAAAGGAGCTCTATACATCCAATCGTTTTTACCAAATCCTGAAGCATTGAATCGAAAATAAAGACTATTTTTATCAATATTTAAATCCCATAGGTTAATTTCTACATTAAATACTGCCTGAGCGTATTTTGTGTCTTTTTTTCCTGGACCATGTTCATATTTCCATTCTTTTAAAATGTATTTTTCTTCGTTTGAGTGGGCTGAACATAAGAATATATGTTGATATCCGTCATCAATTTCTTTGATGTCAATATATAGTTGTACAAGTGCTTTTGTATAACCATATGCTTTAAGATATTTACATGTGTAATCACCAACACCGGGCTCATCAAGGTTGAATTCAAGCGAAGGATAATTTACGAATTTTACAGCTTTATTGCACGTGACAGTATATTCTTCGCCAGCATTTTTGCTTTGAATGTATTCGGGTTCTGATCTATGCTCTGGAATATATAAGGGCTCTCTTGGATCATATGTGTCAATGATAGAATTGGCATAGCTACTTGTATAATTACGGAAGCTTGATTTTAAATAATCGATATTGGCCGTTGTGTTTAAATCAGCAGGAAGAATATTCCAGAGTGGAATAAGACCATCTTTGCTTGTTCCGATTAGGCCACACTTGTCATCTAATGAATTTGTCCAGCTTTTGAATGCTGAATTGAAGGAGTTTATGCCGGTTGCTGAAAAAGCTGTTCCGCCAGTAGTATAGGCTCGGAACGATTCATTGACTTTGGAATTTTGAAGAGCTGTTGCATTACTAAAGGAAAAAGAAATATCTCTTCCAGCTGATATCGCACCTTCAATACTAGCTTTGATAGAGTTGTCTAAAGCGGCTTTAATGTTTCCTTGCAGACAATATGTATTGGAAGTAATACCATAGAATAATTCCGCTTTTCCTCCAAAGTTTCCTTTTGCAATTACATGCGTTCCGTATTTTTCGAAAAAGGAGGATGGTGTCAGTTGATTGGATAATACTTTGCGCAAATCACTGACATAGGTTGAATCCAGATGGTTTCGGAATTGGTTTTGGTCAGATGAATATTTAGGCAATGAAAATTCATAATTTTTATATTGATAATTTAACGCATACAAATATTTAGAACCGCTGAATTTGTAATCCATACTAGAATTATTATTGAATCCGTTAGATAAATTAGCGGTAAAAACATCAACGACTCCACCAAGGAAAGAAGATAAAGTGAAATTTGTGGCTAAGGATGCATTTAATGATCTAAATGAGTTGCTGCTGGTTGCAAACGTATCAGTTTTATATAAGTGGTTGACTTTTTGTTGATCGATTGTTTGATTCAGCCATGCCTCATCAAATATCGGGGCACCATCTTTGACATCTTCGGCATCTAAATAACGAGATTTGGCGGCGTCAATAGAATAACCGACTCCGAACACGTTTTCATTTCCGTTAGCAACTAATCGGATTTTGTTTTGTGAATACTTATTGTGTTGTTTATCTTGAAAGGTGGAACTGGATTTGCTAGACATAGTCATAAACGTACCAGCCAGCAATAGAAGAACGTAGTTCATATTTTGCCCCCCCTGTGGTTTTCTTGATTATACTATTGAAATAATTTGTTGTCTATATAGTGCGCGTGATTTACGCATATCGCAATTTGGTTAGTTTGTTATTACTTATGACAGATGGGTTTCTACTAGGTTAGTATTGTATTTGCTGTCGGTGTTTTTTAAATTCACAAAAACATAAAAATGTCGCAACACATTCCTAAGTAATATGAATGCGTTGCGACATGTCTATTTCTTTACTTCTTCCTGATATTTCTCAAATTCTTTCTGATTGCATAAGACAAAGTGACCAGGCTCGACTTCTTTGAAAGATGGCTTATCGACAGAATAATCATGATCTTTAGCAGGATCATAATGGATTCTGTCTCTTCTTTTTTCTGTATAAGGATTCGGTTTTGGAATAGCGGATAAGAGCGCTTTGGTATAGGGATGAAGCGGATGAGCGAACAATTCATCAGAGGAAGCCAGTTCAACCATATCGCCGAAGTACATGACAGCAATCTTATCGCAGAAGTATTTGACGACAGATAGGTCATGAGCGATAAAAAGAATGGAAAGATTTCTTTTTTCTTTTAAGTCGTTGAGAAGGTTGATGACCTGAGCACGGATGGAAACATCAAGCGCGGAGATCGGTTCATCGCAGATGAGAAGCTTCGGATTCATGATAAGTGCTCTTGCGATACCGACACGCTGTCTTTGTCCGCCTGAGAATTCATGCGGATAACGAGAACAGTAATCTTCGATCAATCCGACTTCCTTCAAGACAGAGACGACTTTCTCATGGTTCTCTTTTTTGTTGTGGAAGCCTTGAATCTTCAAGCCTTCCGAAATGATTTCTTCGACTGTCATATGAGGATCAAGAGAGTCGATAGGATCCTGGAAAATCATCTGGATTTCACTGAGAAGCGCATCATCCACATGGCGATTATCATATTTGATTTGTTTGATCTTCGCCTTCTGGATTCTCTTGGTTTCCTTGATGTGAAGCTGAATCGCTTCTATCTTTTTCTGCTTTTCTTCTTCGGACAGAGAAGAATCCGCTTTGATCTTCTTTATCTCTGCTTTTCCTTTCTTTGTCGTCCATTTGATCTCTTTCTCGTTCCATCTTGAACCGGCCTGGATACGATATCCTTTGTAGTAGACAGAACCGGATGTGGCAGGATAGAGCCTCATGATTGTTCTTCCTGTTGTTGATTTTCCGCATCCAGATTCTCCGACTAAGCCCATGCACTCTCCTTCATGAATCTGGAAGGAGATGCCATGGACTGCCTTAAGCCAGGTCTTGTTCGGAAAATGACCGATGGTGAAGAACTCTTTCAGGTGATTGACAGACAGAAGAACATGATTTGAAACATACTCCTGACGGAATTTGACTTTAGAGTGGCTGTTGACAGCAATCTCTTTGGTCTCCATTCTGTCATCATTTGATTCATTGAAATGATGTTCGACATCTTCCTCGAAGGGATCAGAAGATGAAAAACGTCCGGTCAAAGATGCATTCTCACGGATTTCAGGCAGAAGGTTGTCCTTTTTCTTTCTGTTTTTGCTCATATTCTTTTTCCTCCTCAAGTGCACGCTCGATTCGGCTTACAATGATTTTGGGCATTGTAACCTTCGGAGCGAATTTTTCATAAAGCAGCCAAGTGGATGCTTTATGTGTTTCGGTGATAGAAAATTCCGGCGGCTCATATTCGAAGTCGATTTTCAGTGCGTATTTGTTTCTTTCTGCAAAGGCGTCTCCTTTTGGCGGATGGATGAGGTTAGGAGGAGTGCCAGGGATGGCTTCTAGCTTTTCCTTGGAATCGATGTCAGGGATAGAGGAGAGAAGTGCCCAGGTGTAAGGATGTCTAGGATCATAGAAGATCTCGTTGACAGTGCCCACTTCAACGATTTTACCTGCATACATGACAGCGACTCTGTCAGCCATGTTGGCGACAACGCCCAAGTCATGCGTGATGAAGATGATGGA
>CAKUXT010000029.1 GCA_934700375.1 uncultured Bacilli bacterium
GATGGCGCCCTTTTTTGTTCCTGGATTCCGGAATCCAGGAACAAAAGGGTTACACATAAATTATTCTAGTTCCTAATGTGCCTCTTGATCATGCGATTATTAATTTAGGATCCTTCTCTGATTTTGAAAATAATGTTTTAGTTAATAACTGTATTAATGAAACTCTTTTGTCACATTATTGTAGAATAGTGCCATCTTCTTACGACTATAAACCACACTTAACTAATAACCATTTTTATGGATACCCAAAACCCATTGAGGATCGTATCATCGATTCTAAACTGACAAATGTTGTTTCTGGAACAGGTTCTATTTCATCAGTATGGCCCTTTGTTTCTGGATATCAGTTTACCAATGATAAAGGTGAAGAAACAACCAAGTTCTCTAAGGAAAACATGAATCTTAAGCTCTATTTCAATAGAGCTATGGATGCAACAGATCCTTTATTTGTTAGATTTGGATCTGTAGAGCCTTATGCTGACTATATCATTGATGGAACATGGGTGGATGAATATACATGGCAGGGTAAGAGAGAAATTCCTACTGCCATTGAAAACGGAACACAGCATCTTACTGTCAGTGGTGGAAGAGCCAAGGATGATCACTTCCTTACTAACAATGATAACTGCCGCCGTATCTCCTTCGATATCGATACAACGAGTGCAATGGCTATGAATATGTTTGCTACTCCGACTAAAGATGGCATTCAGTTAGAGATGAAGCAGGATGATTATGATACTGTCATGGGCTATAACATCTATCGTTCTGAAACCAAGGATGGCGAATATGCAAGAATCAATACTTCTGTTATCAGACCTGAAGACGCTGAACAGAATGCAGCCTATCTTGATACGACAGTCGAGCCTGGAAAGACATATTACTATTCCTACACTGCAGTCATGACTGACTTCAGTGAGTCTCATGCCAGTGGTAGAACAGCCTGTACAGCATTAGATACGATCAATCCTATCATCTCTCATACTCCTGTCAACCAAGGATATTTGGGTTCGAACCTCAATATCAACTGTGTCATCAGAGATAATGTCGGTATTGCTTATGCAAAGCTTTACTATCGTGTAAAGGGCAGCGAAGCATATAAGTATGTCGACATGGTCAGTGCTAATGATAAATACTCAGGTGTTATCCCAGCTGTTGAATTAAACACAGATGGTATGGAATACTACATTGAAACCAATGATGGCACCAATACCATCACATTAGGAAAAAAAGAGAGCCCATATCAGGTAACTATCAAGGAATCTTCTGCTGTTTCCTATTTAGGTGATGTTGATGGCAATGGCGTCATTGAAGCTGCTGATGCGATGTTAGTCTTACAGCATATCAATGGTAAGAGAGTTTTGGTCAATGACGAATTCAGAAGAGCAGATCTTAATGGCAATGGAACGCTCGAATCCTTCGAGGCTCTTGCCATTCTCCAATACGTAAACGGAAACAGAACAAATCTTGAGGTCTGATCATGAAAGGAATGCTATTTGCTATCTTATTATTCTTTCTTTCGTGTTTTTCCTATGGCTCTAAATCAGTAACTCCTCTTTTTTCTCATAAGATCAATCATGCCAATGAGGAGGTTGAGTTAACTCCCCAATTGGTTTTCAATGATTACAATAATAAGGAGTATACTGAAAATTATAGTTATACCCTATATGTTTCATCAAAGTCGGTCACTAAAATCTCGGCATTATCTTTCGATATTTTCTATGAAAAAGATGTTGTTAACGTTTATAGCTCCTATAACTATCTCACAATCGATTCATCATCAATGTTTGATGATAGAATCGATAATGAGAATGGTGTAATTCATGTCAGCTATATCTTTGCAGAAAACAAGAAATTAGATGATGGCTCGTTATTTAGTTTTAGTTTTAGCATTTTAAGTACAACTAAAACAAATTCATACTTTTCATTAGCGATTACATCTTCATTAGATCAATATACAAATCAAATTGATATGAAAGGTGATTTTGATTACTTTGCTATCAAAGATAATCAAAATACCAACAGTGAAATTGATATCTATTCCAGTGTTGATAAGGAAGTATTAAAAAGAAATGAGTTAGTAAGAATTTTCTATACTTGTAATTCTGCAGGACGCTTAGGTGCAGGAACATTTGAATTTACATATGATAAAGAAGCCTTTGAGTTCTTCTCCTTTGAAAAAGGAGAATTCTTAAAGGATTCTTCTATGCATTCAACAGTCAATACAAACATAGAAGGATGTGTAAAGATTTCATTTGCTTGTATAGATATGGAAGAGAAATATAATTATGATCTCTTCTCTATACAACTTAAAGTAAAAGCAAATGTTGATAAAGATTGGAATCTGAAATTAGAAACATCAGGGCTCACATCCAAAGACGGGAATACAAAATATACTGCTCCAGTAGTTGAAAATAAGGTTACTACTGTTTATGAACAAGATAAATCATTGCTTCCCTTAATGTATCTGACAAGCGAAAAGGATGAAAAAAACAAGAAGCTCTATATCACCTTATCTTTAGAAGAAAGTAGTCATTTATCTGCAGCAGATATTGTTATTACTTTTGATAACACTTTCCTTTCTTATCAATCCTATAAATCATTAGTGACAACATTGGAAGATCCAATGTTGGGTGTTAACTCTAATGATGCTGCAAAGAATGGAACCATTAAAGTCAGTTGGGTGTATCTAAAAGACCTTACTCAAAAAGTGGATTTTGCTCAGTTCGCATTCGATATTCTTGATGTTGTTGTCGATACAACAACATCAATATCCTTGAATGCGACAGGAACAAGAGATTCTAATCTTAAAGAAGTCGATTTAGCCTATCAAGGCGTTGATGTATCTTTAGACATCAACAAACATAATTGGTCTGATTGGGAAACAGTCAATCCTGCAACATGTGTTAAAGATGGCTTAGCAAAAAGAACTTGCTCTCTTTGCAATAAAGCAGAGACAAAAGTGTTGCCTAAGACTGGCGTTCATTTTTACGGAGACTGGATTGTAGATAAAGAACCTACTTGTACAGAGGAAGGCTCAAAACATAAGACTTGTTCTGTGTGTGGCGATACTGTAACTGAGACAATTGCTGCACTTGGACATGATTATCATTCTCAAAGAGAAGATGCAACCTGTACAAAAGACGGTTATGTTGTCGAGGTTTGTTCACGTTGTGGAGACGAAAGAAATAGAACGGAGATTCTTGCAAAAGGCCACTCATATGGCGAGTGGACAATCGACAAGGCCCCCACTTGTACGGAGATAGGCACAAGACACAAGACTTGCTCCGATTGTGGAGATGTGGTTACAGAGACTCTTGATGCGCTCGGACACGATGAAGGAAAATGGACTGTCGTAAGAGATGCTGACTGTACTCATGACGGCCTTGAAGAGAGAAGATGCACGAGATGCGGTGAAGTCCTTGAAACCAGAAGCATTGCGGCAAAGGGACATTCCTACGGCGAGTGGATCATAGACAGAGATCCTACCTGTACCGAATCCGGCACAAGACATAAGACATGCTCCGTCTGCGGCGACACCGTCACGGAGACTGTCGATGCTCTTGGGCACGACCTGGTGCATCATGACGCAAAGGCTCCTACCTGCACGGAAAGCGGACATGAGGCGTATGATACCTGCTCAAGATGCGGATACTCCACCTACCATGAGATTCCGGCAACCGGTCATTCCTACGGCGAATGGATCGTAGACAAAGAGCCGACTACAAGCAGTGAAGGCTTGAAGACCAGAACATGTTCTATTTGTGGAGATACGGAGACGGTTGTCATTTCTAAGCTACAGAAGAAGAACAATGTTGGTGTTATTGCTGGTGGCTGTGTTGGAGGGGTTGCTGTATTAGGTTGTTCTATTCTTATTCCGCTATTGATCAAGAAGAAAAAGAAGAAATCAGGTAAGTAATAGTTGATATTCGTGTATTTGAAAGGGACCATTGCTCAATCAGACTGACTTGAGCAATGGTCTCTTTCTTTTTCAATGGCGACGGGATAAGAATGAAAACGACACTGTAATTTATCTATGTGTCGCTTTCGTGTCACTTTTGATTATCTTTTCCTTCAAACATTTCTTTTAGACCGTCATCAACAATTCGATTCTTGTAGTATTTTATCTGTTGATTAAGTATTTGAAATGAATGGTTAAAGGCACTTGCACTTTTTATTAAGAATTATAACGCAACAATTGCGTATGTGTTCTTAAAGAACTATGCAATTATTGCGCAATTATCTTGCGTGTTTACCCAGAAAAAGTTATTATTAGAGTAGGTGATAATGATGACATTAAGAGAATTAAGAAAAAAGCATAATATGACGCAAGTTGCATGTGCGAAATATCTAGAAATACCATTACGTACATATCAAAACTACGAACGTGATGATGCAAATCCAAATACTATAAAATATCAATTTCTGATGGAAAAATTGAAAAAATACGGCTTTATTGATGAAACCCATGGAATATTATCTATAGAACAAATCAAAAACGTTTGTGAACCTATACTTAGCAAATATAAAGTTCAGTACTGTTATTTATTTGGCTCTTATGCCAAAAGAAAAGCTACAGAAATAAGCGATGTTGATTTATTGGTTTGTACAGAAGTTACAGGTATACAATTCTATGAATTAATTGAAGAGCTTAGGGAAAATCTCAAGAAAAAGGTGGATTTATTGAATCAAGAACAGATTAGAGATAATTTTGATCTCATAAACGAAATATTAAAGGATGGGATTAAAATTTATGGATAACTTAAAAACAAATCACTATTATCTCAAAAAGATTATAAAGGATATTGATTTCGTTCTTGAGCATACTGACTATATTGATACTCAAACCGAACTTGAGCAAAATGAAGTGCTTCTTGATTCGGTTTTGTTTCGTTTAATTCAGATCTCTGAAAATTCGACTAAGTTAACGGAAGATTTTAAGAAACAATATAAAGAAGTGCCTTGGCATGCTATGAAAGGTATGAGAAATCGTATTGTTCATGATTATGGAGAGGTAGATCTTAAGATTGTCTATGATACGATTAAATTAGATTTACCTAAACTTCTTAATATTTTGGAACACATTTAATTGTATTCTTCTATTATCGAGGCGTTTTACTCTCTCTGGTTTTTCTTGATATTGTCAGCACGATTGATATTAGAGTGTACAACGGTTGTGTAATAATCGATGGCTTGATCTAATGCGATTTCGTGTCGCATATCAACAACCACCACGGCAAACTGAAAAGCCGAACGTTCGAAAGAGAGCAGCGTAGCAGACTATTTCATCTTTTCCTTCTAGCTTTCCTTTTAGACTATCATTAACAATTTGATTCTTGTAGTTTTTTATAATTATGGCTCTCCATCAATAGTCTCTATTTGTTCATGTTATATATTAAATGTAAGTCAGTTGAAATGCTTTTTTCCGACGATTGTCTAAATGTTTTTCCGACGATTGGCGGAAAACTAATCCGACACTTGGCGGAACTAGAAATAACAGTTCATTACTTTTTAATCCTACGTTCTGGGGAATAGCTAAAAGCATCTTATAGATAAAAAATGAAATCATCATACTGAAGAATGGAAACCTTTACTCCTCTAAGTCTCCGATCAATCTTGCTTTGACAGCCGATGATTATGAGAGAATGATCATCAACGACTGAAGTCTGTTTATATGGTTGACAAATAAGTCATTTCCCAAAATTGAAAGTTATTTGATTTTGGGAAATGACTGCTTTAATTACTTTGTTTCATTTAACCAATCAGCAATATCGATGATCTTGATTCCTTCATGCTGATAAGTTTCGCTTCTTGTTCTTGCAATGAGTATCTTAGGATAAGCGTCTTTGATTTTAAGAAGAGAAGAAACCTCTCTGTTGAATGTTTTTTCGTTTGTTATATCATCTGAAACCTGGATATAGGTTTTCTCTCCACGTTTGATAGCAATAAAATCGATCTCTGTTTTATATAACATGCCGACATAGACTTCATATCCTCTTCTCAGCAATTCTATGGCAACGATATTTTCAAGAATTCTTCCTGTATCTGCATTCTTTGTACCGATTTCAGCATATCTGAAAGACGGATCGACAAGGTAGTATTTATAAGAGGAAGTCAGATATTTCTTGCCGACGATATCATATCTTGGTATCGGATAGAACAAGAATGCATTGCATAGATACTGAAGATATTTCCCTACTGTCTTGTGATTGATTGTTTCCCCTGATCTTGACAGCTCTTCTGCAATGTTTCTGTTTGAGGTGATATTGGAAATATTGCTCATCAGAAAATCGGTGATCCTATTTAGCAGTACAGTGTTTTTGATTTTGTATTTCGTGACGATGTCACGGATGATCAATGTGTCATAGATCCCTTTTAAGTATTCCAGTCTATCTTCTTGATTCTTGTATAGATAAGAACCTGACATTCCTCCGTCTTTGATATAGGAATCAAAAGAAGGATAGTTCATGTCTTCGTTTCTGTATGTCTTATATTCGACAAAGGAGAAAGGATATACTTTGATTTCAAATGTTCTTCCGGTGAACAATGTAGCGATGTCGGAACTTAACAGAAAAGCGTTCGAGCCAGTGATGTAAAGCGAATACTTCTCTTTTGCATGAAGACTATTGATTGCCTTTTCGAATCCATTGCACATCTGAACCTCATCGATCAGAACAAAATTATTCTTTGAAGGGAGATATCTGCTTGCGACATATTGCTCTAAGGCGTGATATTCAAGCAGATGCTCATTCTCGGATAAGCTGAGATTGATATGGATGATGTTATTGTCATCTGTTTTGGAAAGATAGTCGATAAAAGCGTCAAGAAGCTTTGATTTACCGCATCTTCTTACTCCTGTGATGACTTTGATGTCTGGTGTATCGATCACATCGATCATCTTCTTAAGATAATAATCTCTTTGTATCAGTTTCATATTCTTTTCCTGTTTCTAATATCATAATGATTTCATTTCCCAAAATCAAATAATTTTCAATTTTGGGAAATGGAACTGTTTTTGAATAGATTGACAAAGATAGATGTTCTCTTTATAATATTTGTAATTCGTAAATTACTAATTCGTAAATTACAAGGGAGGCCATATGGAATTCATCGGAAGAGAACAAGAACAGAAAATCATTCATAATATGTTACAGAAAGATGGATATCAGGGCTGTGTCATTTATGGAAGAAGACGTATGGGAAAGACAGAACTTGTACGTAAATGTGTATTTGACAGCGCTCTTCCTTATATCATCTATCAATGCAAAGAATCTACAGAACATGATAATCTTGAAATGCTCACTTCTCTTATTAGGATAACGTTGAAAAATTCCTATCTTGCTTTTGATGTCTTTTTGGATGCAGTCCGTTATCTTTTCGAATATTCAAAAGAACATCCGATGATTTTGGTATTGGATGAATACCCGTATCTTAGAAGCATCATCGATGGATGTGATTCAAAGATTCAGAATATCATCGATGACTATTCTTTGACATGCAATATGAAGTTCTTCCTTTTAGGAAGCAGCATCTCTACGATGGAAGATGTATTGAGTTCAAATAGTCCTCTCTATATGAGATTTCAGTCCTCTCTTCTTTTAAAACAGATGGATTATTATGATTCTTCCAAATTCTATCCTGGTTTTTCCAGTGAAGACAAAGTAAGACTGTATTCTGCTTTTGGAGGAGTACCTTACTATAACGCACAGATTGATGAGAAAATCAGTGTCAGAGAAAATATCATCAGACTGATCAGTGGGCAGTTCTCCGGTTTAAGAGAATTCTTGGATGCTTACTTGAAACAGGAACTTAGAAAAGTGAACAATGCCAATGTTGTCTTTGAAAGCATTGCATTAGGTGCTTTCCATTACTCGGATATCTTTTCAAAGTCACATGTTGATTCTTCACCTGCATTGAACACGATTTTACAGAAACTGATCAAAATGGATCTTATCGAATATGTGTCTCCTATCAACAATAAAAACGACAAACAGAAATCAGGATATCGGATCAGTGATTCCTGTGTGAGATTCTATTATAACTACATCTATCGTAACGAATCCGCACATCAGATATTGGATGATGATGTCTTTTACGATAACTTCATCCATCATGATTTTGAGACTTCCTTTATTCCAAAGACGTTTGAAGAAATCTCCAAGCAGTTCCTGATACGAATGAACAAGAAAGGGAATATGAATCCGCTTCTTTTGGATATCGGCACCTATTGGTACGATAATCCAAAAGAAAAGAAGAATGGTCAATTTGATGTTGTCGGAAAGACAAAAGACGGATATGTCTTCTTTGAATGCAAATATACAAATGAACCCATCGATGAAAGTATCATCGAAGAAGAGATATCCCAGGTTTCAATGACGACATTGAAACCTGTTCAGTATGGGTTCATTTCAAAGAGTGGATTCAGGATAAAGAAGACATATCCATATCTTTTCTATACATTAGAGGACATCTACCAGAAGATGTAAAACGTAGCAATCATCTTGTTTGATATTGGATTTCTCAGCGCTTTTAAGTTCTTCTCAAGAAGATATATAACGTGAGAGAAAGGATATCTCTTGCAAAAGAGAATCCGAAATGCCTGTCATGCTATGCATAAGGGTTATTTTTACGGCAGTAAATGAAGTTTACTGCCGTAAAAATATTGTTTGCTTTTTTGAGATGGTTTTAGAATTTCAAATTTTGCATTTGGCCTTCGTTTACAATGATAATGCTTTTCTGAATAAGCGATGATGAAATCGAATTTATAGCGGCTTTTTAAAGCTCGGTTCCTTTCGTTCGTCTAAATTCGGAACGACTTTTTGACCAATCTCGTCTAAATTCGGAGCGACTTTTGATAAGAATTCTACTAAATTCGGAGCGACTTTTCCTTTTCAGCCTTCTTTTTATGATTCTTTGCTGAAAGTGAGCAACGCAAAAATGCTCTCCTTTATTCTGATGGAGAGCGATTGTTCGTTCTTTTATCGGGAGTCTTACTTTGATGGATTATTTTCTATCTTTGTAATCACTGGTGTTCCATCAGCATTGAGCAAAGGAGTGATGCCTGATCCAAATGTGTTTCTGATGATGAGATAAGTGACTCCGGTTTCTCTATTGGCGACAAGACTGCTTTCCGGTCCGAAAAATCCACATTCTTCTTCAAAGACCTGAACGAATCTTTTTGTCTGTTTCTTTTTACTCATAATCTATTCCTCATTAGTTTTTATCAGTCTTCATCATTCGGAACTTCAAATACAAGAATGGTTTTAGCTGAAAGAGTGATAGAGAAGGTGATGAGTTTCCATCCCTTCTCTTTATATTCGTTTGCTTTCTTTTCGACTTCTTCAGCCATTCTTGTAGCTTTCGGATTATATTTTAAGACGACTGTTCTGTATTTCATTTCAATACCTCCGCTGGTTCTTCGATTATATGTTGGTTATAGGTAAAGGTCCATCCATCCTTCGTAATTGATTTGTAAGTCTTTTGTAAATCAAAAAGGGAATAGAAAGCATGGCTTTCTATTCCCGAAAAGAGATGAAGACAATCAGTGTTTTGATTGTACAATCACTTACACAGAATGCTGATCCTTTTACAGATGAGTTCTTCTAATGAAGCCTTCATTTCATCAGGAAGATAAGATTCTTGACACATTTTAAGATAGGTGTCTTTCATCGATATGACTTTATTGATGATCTTCTCAGCTGATTTTTGATTGATGTTGCAGTTCTCTGCAAAAATCATGAAATCTTTCTTTTCAATATCTTGTTTTTTGCCATTCATCGTAAGAGCAAACTCATCCTTATCTTCTTTGATGATAATGTTGACAGGCAGCATATCATATGCTTGAGATAGATGATATTCGTTGCTTCCTGGTTTTGTTTCTATGAGTGAAAAGTTCTTCAGATGCATATCGGAATTGCCTGTGACAAAAGAAAACACAAGCCTTAAAAACAATTCGGATTCATCAAGGCCGTCTGTTTCAGAATACTTTTCGATGACCTTTGCACAGCGTTCATATGAGCCCTTGTATTTATCTGCTGTCAGACGGTTATCCAATTGGCAGAAATCTTCCATAGCCAAAAGCTCAGTTTCGTTCTTATTTATGATGCGATCGATTCGCTTTGTGATGTAGGCGTACTGAGAATCCTTTGTTCTCAAAAGGGCAAAAGGCACAGTGCTGATTTTTGTCGCTTTTGCCATAGACATGACAAGATATTCCGCTTCAGGCAAATGTGGATAATCGTTTGTCTGAGGCTTTAGAATATAGCCTGTTGGGTAATTGACCAGTGTCAGACGCGGAGTGTTGGCTTCATTAGACAAATGAAGAGACAATTTCTTTTGAACGCCTGGAACTGTATAACCCTGTTCAATCGATTTATCAACGATATTCTTAAGCGTATCATTTGAAACGTCGATGATTGGAAGTTCGTTAGTTCCAAAGAATTTTCTTATGCAGGCATTATGCCATCCTGTCGATAGTTCTTCCGGTTTTGAATTCTTATCGAATTCTTTTCCACAGCATAGACATCTCATTGTCTTTGCTCCCTGATACTTACATTTCCGATAGGATCATGACAGGCGACAAGCAAAATGCCGAAACGATCTTTTTTATCTATTTTCCAGTTTTGTGTGACAATATTCAAAAGCCATCCTTCTGGTATCAGTCCATCAAAGAAGGGGAACAAAGAATTTGACGTGTATTCTTCTTTTCTTTTAGGCAATGTCAGACTGACAGGGGAGGAATCAGAGAAAGAAAGATATTCTTCATCATACTGAAAAGAGTAGCCTTGATCAGTTTCAGATAAAACTCCTGCAAAAGTGTTTCTGATATACACATATGCTTTGCGATAAGAGGCCATCATTTGTCATCCTTTTTTCCTGGTATTGCTTGCATACCAAACATTGCTAAGGCTTGATTGACCTTATCCATTCGGACTGTTTCTTTTCCTTGTTCCAGTTCACGGACAAAGCGAAGACCAAGTCCTGATCTTATTGCGAACTCTTCTTGTGTGAGTCCTGCTTCTTTTCGTTTTTGCTTAATGTAAGTTGCTATTTTATTCATGACTTGATTATATACCTTATCGGGTATAAAATCATAGATTCAGTTTGATAATATACCCTAACGGGTACAAAATGAATAAGACTGACTTAAATGAACGAATTATGTCTACAAAACGAATTGAAATCTAGGATTTTGTTGTATAATTGAGCTATACAAGGAGCAAACAAAATGAAAAACATATTCGGTAAGCATAAGAAAAAAGAAAGCGAAAATATCTCTTCTCGCTTCCAAATCAGAAAAGTATCGGAAGAAAGCGAAAAGAAAATTCGTTCTTTAGAAGAAAGAATCGTCAAAATGAGCAAGAAAGCAAAGGTTATTAGCAAGCTGTCCTGGTTTGCTTCTTTCCTTGTCTTTCTCGGTGTTGTATATTTGGTGACTTCAGTTTCCAGAACGAAGGATGAGACAGCAACACAGACTGAGAAGTATATTCATCTTGCTATTGGACTTGGATGCATGGCTATCGGTGGACTTGGTATATTGGCTATACGTGTCTATTCCAAGAAGTTTGCTACTAGCCCTGAAATGATGGCACTAAATAAGAGTGCACAGGAGTTGACCTCCTCCTTGATGATGGAACTGAATGTTCCCCTCTCTTCTTTGAAGATGGATATCATCTTCCCGATGGTCAAAGACAAAAATGGAAAAGAAGTCGTCGGCGCTTTCTCTCTTAGTCCTTATATCAATTATGAAATGCAGGTGTTTGTTGAAAATGATATGCTCTGTTTTGCTGACTTACATGGCGTATATGCTCTTCCTCTTTCCGGCTTTGTTGATATTACACGCATCAACAAGTCCATCGCTTTGCCGAATTGGAACAAAGAGACTTCTCCTAAGGATGAACAGTATAAGACATATAAGATCAGAGACAACGATATGGGAATGTATACAATCAAGCCGTATTATCAGGTCAACTTGAAGATCCAGGGAGAGGATTATCAGATCACACTTCCGAATTATGAGCTTAAGAATTTCTTGTCTATTCTTACTTTGGAGGTCAAAGATCAGCCGAAGAAAAGAAAATAGCTGATGCGGGTTTTTATCAACCGAAGAAAACATTAGCTATTAAGTTTTTCGATTCTAGAAATGCAGTTGGACTATAAAACTAATAACAGTTTTTAAGTGAATCTCTTAAGGTGATTGGCATAAGGATGGATTTGGTTGAAAACGAATACGTATTCTAAGAATGGACTATTGTTTATTCTGATTGTCTTTTTATCTTGCGCTTGCTTTGATACTATATAGAAGGAAGTCTTTGAATAACTGGAAAACATTGAACATGAAAAGGCAATCATTTATTAAACGGATTATCTTCAGGCGTAGAATTTTGAAATACCTGAAGCCATTTCTTAATACTAAAAATGTGGAAGTTAGTTTCTTTAGAAAGATTGAAAACAATCCTTCGGAAAAATTGACCGATTTAATAAATTCCTTGCGAAAATATGATGAGTGCTATGCTGAAGAATTGAATTCATATAATGAGATTGAAAAGAAAATAAAAGAGCATAATGAAGAGATAATTACAATCAAAACATATCAGTTCAAGAATAACAAAAAAGATTTCTGTGATAACCCAATAGGTTTTAAACTATCTGACTTTGATGCTGATAGCAGAATCAGCGAAATGATTCAAAAATATATAGATGTTGATGAAGAACTTAAAATGAAAGCAGAGGAAATTATTACTCTTGTCGATAATTATGCTTTGATCAATGAAGAATATATACTGCATAAGGAATATGAAAACCTTTTGGTATTGGAAGATAAATACTATGATTCAAAGAAGACAGAATTGCTGAAAGAGCAATTGGGAAAAATACAAAATCCATTGACAGGAAAAGAATTGTTTTATACTTTTCCACTATTTTCTCAAGATTTATTTTGTGAATATATAACGAAACATAACGATGAATATGTTGAAAGGCATATCACTGATGAAATATTCGATGATATCAATAGCAGATCATTAGATACTGAACAAAGAAAAGCTGTTTTAAAAGACGAGACTTCCTCTTTGATCATTGCAGGAGCTGGTAGCGGAAAGACATTGACAATATGCGGAAAACTCAAGTTCCTATTAAGTCAAGGTGTTCTTCCTAAAGATGTTCTTTTGCTTTCGTATTCTAAGAAATCGGCTGATGACTTAAACGAGAAAGCGAGAAAAATCAATCCGGAATTCACAGTGGGTACGTTTCATAGAATCGGTCTAAGAATATTAGAAGAGAAAAACAGAAAGAAATATATGATTGATGATCAGTTCAGTGCCATCATTGAATCTTATTTCAGGGATGAATTGAACAAAGATGCAAAAGCGATGAAAGAAATTCTTCGCTATTATGCACTCTTTTTGAATTCAAACGCAAAAGAAGAACAGTACGAGACGGAAGGCGAACTTTATGAGAATCTCAAAACAGAGAATTTCCGAACTTTAAGGGATACTTTATCAAATATATCTGGTGACAGAGATAAGAAAATGACTCTTAAGAAAGAGATGGTGAAAAGTATAGAGGAACTCGAACTAGCTAACTTTTATTTTCTGAATGGTATTGATTATGTATATGAGAAACCATACCAAGTCGATGTCAGTGATTATGAACATAGACAATATACGCCTGACTTTTATTTGAAGGATTATGGAATATATCATGAACATTACGGGATTGATAAAGAAGGAAAGGCATCCCAGTATAAAGGAACCATAGCCAAAAGATATGTTGAAGGGATCTCATGGAAACGAGCCATTCATGAATCTTATGGGACAAAATGCCTTGAAACGTTCTCTTATGAATTTTCGGATGGAACGATTTATGATAGATTGACTGCTTTATTGAAAGAGAACGGCGTAAAATTCCATCCGCTGAAGACAGATGAAATCCGAAAAGCAATAAACTCTGTCTATCAGGAAAAACCGTTCAAATCGTTTATAAATTTGATCAAATCTTTTATCAGTCTTTATAAATCAAGATATCATGACGTCAGTGCCTTCAATCAATTAAAAGAGTGCGCCTTTCCTAATCTTTATCAAAAAGTCAGGGCGACATTGTTTCTTGATATCTGCAAACATATTTATTCCTATTATGTAGACTATTTGACCTATGAAGGAAAAATAGATTTTGATGATATGATTCTAAAATCAAAAGAGGACATAAAGGAAATTGAGGGCTTCAAATATAAGTATATAATTGTCGATGAGTTTCAGGATATCTCTTATAGC
>CAKUXT010000030.1 GCA_934700375.1 uncultured Bacilli bacterium
TGGGAGGCGATTATTTCTTCTGGCGTCATCGGATTTTTTCTCGGTCTTCCGCCTCCATAATGGCCGGTCTTCAGTTCCCTGCCTTCATTGTCGGCTTTCTTCCAGTTTCCATAGGTATCTTTTATTCTGTCAAAGCCGATGAGATCAATGTCGAATCCGCAGTCGATGAAAGTCTGCCGGAGAGTGATTCCTTTTTTGACATTTTCCAGGCAGAGGCGCTTGAAATCTGCCTCGAACACTATGTACTTGTCCGTGACCTTATGCACGTTCTCGTTCCTGCTTAGAATCTCTATCTGCTCCTTGGTGAATCTTTTCTTGCTCATTCTGGTCCCCCATTTCCGGACGGATGGCAGAAAAAACGCCATCCAGCAACTAACTTCTTATATTATTACATAGTTAGTTCACTGGATGGCGTTTTTTGTTTTCTGTTATCGTGTCCTAATTACGGGGTATAGTTTATTCCGCGAAATCCGGCTTTTATTCTTGGCTTTTCGGACCCGATTGACGCTTACATACCTTCATAATTTATCGTGCTAATCTACAAACCGAGATGAAGACCACAGAATCTTCGAAGTTGTGTTGGAACAGGAAACATACAAAAAGGAAGCGACAAGGAATCTGCTGTCGCCGAAAGGAATTGAGATGCGTGTGAACAGGAGCATCCAGGTGGAAGGCGTGTTCGGAATAATCAAGCAGGATTACGGAAGGGACAGGCTTCAGAGAAGAGGAATTATAAAAGTGAAACTTGAGATGGCTCTGAAATTTCTAGGCCTGAACATCGCAAAGCTGTTCCGTTTCTATGAGACCGGTAAGACGAACTAATTCTGGACTGCCCCGGAGGATCTGGAGGCGGAGGAGTTCAAGAAGCCGAGCGTAAAACGGCAATGGATGAGGGAAACGGAAAAGAGCAAGAAAAAAAGACTGCTGCATCTCCTAGCAATCAGCTAGGTTTTGCAACAGCCCCAATAATAATTCAGTCTGTATAAAGAGAATAGATTTCAGAGACAGGTGCGTTCTGACTGATGGCAACGATTGCGTTGCAGATGATGTCAGCCAAAGAGATGACCTTGATCGGAATATCTTTGTTGTCGACGAACTTCTCGGCAAGCGGGATGGAATCCGTGACATAAAGCTTTTCGAAGACCTTTGCAGTAGTCAGTCTCTCAAAGGCGGGATCGGATAAGACAGGATGAGTGACTGCCATGAAGATTTTCTTGGCTCCAGCGCCCTTTAAAGCCTTTGCTGCGGCGATTGCGCTGCCTGCGGTATCGATCATATCATCGATGATGATACAATCCTTATCCTGGACGCTACCGATGATGTTCATGACTTCAGGCTGATACTTGTTGTTTCTTCTCTTATCGATGATGGCAAGAGGCGTATTGAGCTTCTCTGCAATCTTTCTGGCACGGTTGACTCCGCCGTGATCAGGAGAGACTGTGACAACGTTCTCTTTATCGATATCCGGATCATTGAATAAGACATGGCCGATAAGAGGAATAGCGGAAATATCGTCTTCCAGACAGGAGAAGAATCCCTGAATCTGAGCGGCGTGAAGATCGAAAGTGATGACTCTGTTGGCACCGGCTGTGACCAATAAGTCAGCGACTAGTTTGGAAGAGATCGGTTCTCTCGGTTTGGATTTACGATCCTGTCTGGCATAGCCGAAGTAAGGGATGATGACATTGATTTCGCCAGCGGATGCTCTTCTTAAGGAATCGATGAAGATCAATAATTCCATCAGGTTATCGTTGACCGGCGGACAAGTGGACTGAATGATGAAAACCTGTTTTCCTCTGACAGTTTCAATAGGGCAGGCGAGGACTTCTTTGGATGGGAATTTAGCAAGATGGACATCAGCGAGTTTACAACCAAGCTTCTCAGCAACATTTTCGGCAAGTTCCGTATTAGCACTCAAAGCGTATAGGACTGCATTCTTATCGAGCTTCATGTTAATCCTCCTAAAGCACGTCTATTAGTTTACAACAATCATTCAGAATTATTAAGATTGAATGACAATTATTTGACAAAAAACTTCAGATTATCTTACATTCTCTTCCTGTTTGCGATGTGTTTCATCATCCGGCTCTGCGATGACATAGACATTTTTGCATTCAGGGAAGGAAGAAAAGAGAACATTCTTGATCTTATCAGAGACAGCATCGCTTTCTTCCAAAGTCATGTTTTTGTCCTGAAGAAGATAGATATCAAGATAGAATTTCTCGCTGAAAATACGAGAGTGAATCAGCTTCACGTTCTTTTCCTCAACGACAGTATAAAGAACCTTTTTGACTTCGTTCATCTTCTCTTCGGAGATGGCGTGATCGGTGAGTTCTCTTGAAGCCGTCTGGAAGGTCTCTACGCCGATGACGATGACCATGATCGCAATCGGATAGGTGAACAGGGAATCGAGGAAGTTGTTGTTCGGAAGCCAGACATAGCCAAACAGAGCGATGACTGCAGCGATAGAGGAGAAAGCATCGACGATCTGATGCCAGGCATCTGCTCTCATCGCTTTGGAGTGGGCTTTCTTGGCGCCGTACATCGTGATGAAGAACATGATTCCCTTGATGAGAATACTTGCAAGAGCAAGCGAAAGAGAGACATACCACATCGAAGAAAATGCGATAGTCTGTTCAGCTTCTCCGCCTTTGATGATCTCAATCAAGGATTCAGTCGATTCGATGATGATCTCTCCTGCTGTGACAAACAGGATGATTGATAAGATCAAAGAGGCAATGCTCGCCCATCTTTCATATCCGTAATTGTATTTGTTGTTTCTTTTTCTCGCCGCGATCCAGACGGAGATGACAGCGATGATGGTCGTAAGGACATCGCCTGTCCCGTGAACGCCATCGGAGAAGACCGCAGAAGAGGATACGACTCTTCCGACGATAATCTTGGTCACACCTAAGAGAAGATTCAAGACGACGGAGATGATACCGATGATGGTCGCAATCTTCACCGGCTCCTTCTCTTGTTCTTCAATGCCTGCTTTTCTTTCTTTATTCATAGTAGCTATCCTTTGGTAATACAAGAAGAAGCGTTCCCTCTTTGACAGAGATTCTTCCTTCTTTGGCAATGAACTGATTCGATATCCCTAAAGGAACAGCATCATCTAAGCTGATGTCTTTTACGGTATAAAGAAGATTCTCGATATCGACGCCCTTGCTTTCCCCATTATAGCTGAAAACGGAGAGAAATCCACTGTTCAATGGTTTTAAGCGGATACATGAATTATGTATCATATGAACGACAATTTGATTGTTTTCTGAAAAAAGATAGCCTTTTGCCCCTTTTTTGACAAGATAGAAAAGGACCTGGATGTTGGCTAGGGTGTGTTCGATCTTTCCTCCTAGGCATCCATAGAATTCAAAAGTATCATATCCTTTTTCAAGAAGATATTTGACAGCGAAAAAGGTATCGGTATCATCCTTTTTGACAGGAAGGACGATCTTCTCTTTCGGATATTTGATAGACTTCTCATCGAGCGTATCAAAGTCGCCGATGAACAAGTCTGGTTCCATGCCATTAGAAAGAAACGCGTTATATCCGCCGTCGCAGGCGACAAAGATATCAGCTTTCTTCTCTTTGAGAAAAGAACAGTCTTTCAAAGGGCATGCTCCGACGATCACTGCTTTTTTCATTCGACAACCCCCGAAAGAAAGACGCCTTTCTTTTTTGCTTCTTCATAGACTTCTTTTTCTTTGTCGATCATCCCTAATTCAAGATAAAGCTTCATCAGGCCCTCATAGCCTTCCTTCATGCCGGATAAGGCTGCTTTTCTATAGTATTCAAGAGCACCCTTCCTATCGAGCTGGAATAAGTCTCCGTAATGCTTGCATTTAGCCATTTCAAGATAGGCTTTCTTATAACCGTGGTCACAACATATCCTCAGCGCGTTTCTGGCTTCTATCGGCTTGCTGTCTTTCCATAACAGATAAAGATAATAGGTTCCGAAATCGCTCCCTTCCTTCACAGCGAGAAGAGCCTGTCTGATGGCATCTTCTTTTGTCAGAGAGAACAGGATATCGATCTCATTGAAATAACACTGGACCAGAAAGAGATGATTCTTTCCTTTGAAAGAGGAACTCGTCTGCAATATTTGTACGATATCATACTTCTGTTCAGCAGTCGTGAAGATATCTTTCGCCTTCTCGATAAGTTCTTTTAAGAGTTCATCTCTTGTCAGTTTCTTTTCCATGTTTTTATCATAGCACGAAGAAAAAAAGAGAAAAAGAAAAAGGACTGAAATCGATTGATTTCAGTCCTGTATGATTTAGTTTGCAGTGATCGGCTGGAAGAGCTGGATGTTGTCTGGATTGTCGTTCTTGACAAAGACAGAACGAGTCGGACCATTTAAAGCGAAGGTGATCTCATCGCTTCTTAAAGCCTTGACAGCATCGATTGCATAATCGACATTGAAATAGATTTCAAAGACTTCTGTTCCCTCTTCCATGTTCAAGGAAGCGACGCGAAGCTTTTCTTCGGAGTTACCGTAATTGGAACTCTTTGCGCTCAGCGTGGCACCGCCGTCTTTGGAAAGGGTGAGCTTGACCTGAGAGTTTCTGCTATTGTCGGCAGAGGAGATGATCTTGACACGGTCAGCGGAGGAGAGGAAATCGCTCGTTAAGATTTTGAAGGTATAAGGATAGGAAGGAGGGATGAGATTTGTCGTGGAGAGGAAGTCTCCGTGAAGAAGTCTGGTGGAGATCATGACGTTGGAAGAGACAAAGAGTGCTCTCTGCTCATCGAGATAGATCGTGCATTCTCCGGTCTCAGAGATCTTTGTTGCCATATCGAGAGATTTGACAGGGCAAGTGAAAGTGAAGTTGGCTTCCTGAGTCGGTTCAGGAAGTGTGAGAGAGGCAAGACGGAATCCGTCTGTTGCAATGAAGGAGAGCTTACCCATCAATGCTTTGACGTTGATGCCGGTATAGAGTTCGTTTCCCTTTGTCGAAACGGCATAGGATGTCGTATCGAACAAGGTCTTGAGATCCTTCAAAGGAACTGTGAATCCGATCTTTCCTTCCGGAATGACAAGATTGACATTCGGATATTCGTTTCCGTCTTTGGTGACGAGATTGAAAGTAGAATAATCATCAGAGATATTCATCAATCCGGTATCGACCATATCGAGGGTGACGATCTCTCCGCCTAATTTGCTGATGATGTCCAAAAGCATCTTGGCAGGAGTCTGGATTGTTCCGTTTTCCAAAGAAAGGATGACATCATTTCCTTTCTCATCTTTGAGTCCCTGAGAGACCTTGGTGGAGATGGAGCCATCACTTGCGATAATGGAGACTCCTTCTTCATTGACATCGATGAGATAGTTCAGATATTGATTCTCGGCAGAACGGGAAGGAATTGCCTGAGATGCATAGGTCAGTAGCTTGAGAAGTTCAGATCTTTTGATTGTTAATTTCATAAAGAAAGGTCCTTTCTAAATATATATATATATATTATAAAATATAATAATTAATATATAAAGTGAAAAGGGAAGGATTTCTCCTTTTTTCGTTTCCTATCAGATAATGATAATACTAAAGAATAATAATCTTAATAATAGTCGGTGTTGATAAGGTGGATAACTATTGTTTTTATATATTTTCAGTATTTTATTTTCTCTTATTTTGACGATAATCAAGCCAAAAATCAAGGAAAAATATAAGTTGGAAAGTTATCAACGTTGATAAGAATATCTGTGGTTCTGTGGTGCATGGATTTGGGATAACCACAGACTATTGTGGATAAAAGAAAACCTCTTAGGTGACTGCCTAAGAGGTAAGGATCATTCTTGAGCGAGAATCTGCTTGCTCAGCTTCTCCAAAGTCGTCTTCATCATCGCATCGCTCTTCTCGCTTTCCTGGATTTTCTGAACGTTTGCCATGACAGTCGTATGATCTTTGCCAAAGGATTTTCCGATGCCTTGGTAAGTCATGTTCAATAAGGTTCTGGCTAAGTACATCGCAATCTGTCTGGCAAGTGCGATCTGACCGATTCTGGATTTGCTCTTCAATTGACTCTCTGTGATGGAATAGTATTCTCCGACTTCGTTGATGATGGTATCGATAGTGATTTTTCCTCTGTTCTCCTTCTTCTTTTCGTCGACCTGGAAAACAGTTTTCGTAAACGCCATATCGATGACATCAGGATGCTTGCAGGTGGTGATAGCAAAGAGCAGTGTGGTGAAGGCACCCTCCAATTCACGGACATTTTTACAATAATTCTGAGAAAGATAGTCTAAAACCTCAGGTGCGAACATCTTTTCATCCAATCCTCTGACTTTGATCTTCATCTTCAGAATGTCGATCAAGGTATCTTTGTTAGGGGATGTGATAGAGACAGTGAGACCTCCTGAGAAACGGGAGACAAGACGATCAGGAAGATCTTTCAGCTCGCTTGGCGAGCAGTCAGATGTGATGATGATCTGTCTGTTGTGGGAGATGAGGAAGTTGAAGATATTGAAGAACATCTTCTGTGTTTCGACTCTTCCGGCCAAAAACTGAATATCATCGATGAGAAGCATATCGACTGTGGTGAAGAAATCTCTCAGTTCATCGGCTCTTTGACCACGTATATATTTGACATATTCGTTTAAGAAATCATCGCTTGTAATATAAAGGACTTTTGCTTCAGGATGACGGGCCTTGTATTCGTTTCCAATCGCCTGAATCAGATGTGTTTTTCCTAATCCTGACTTTGAATAAAGGAAGATAGGGTTACTTGAACAGGGGCTGTTGATCGCATATAAAGCAGCGGCATAGGCGCTTCTGTTATTCGGACCGACGACAAAGGAATCGATAGAGAACTGCGGAAGAAGGCAGCTGTTTTTGAAGAAGGAAGAGGTGGTCTGTTCGATGCTTTCTTTTCTTCTTGCATAACTCTTTTTGTCTAAGATTTCTAGCTGGACATTGTCATTCTCCAAAAATTCGGAAAGGATTTTCTGAAGAGATGATGTACAGGTTGTTTTGATGATGGTTGCGATAGATTCATCTTCGCAGAGGAATGTCGCTTTATCTCCCTGAAGAGATTTCAGCTGGAAGGAACCACCGGAAAACAAAGTGTCGAAGAGCTTTGGATCGAGCGTGCTGCTCAATCTGGCCATCAGTTTATCGTTGATTTCGTTTAGTTGTCTTTCTTTGATTGTTTCTGGCATACGAGGCTCCTTTACAAAGCGTAAAGATTATAGGCTATTCAATGACAATTTGGAAGCAAAAAATGAAGCAAAAAAAGTTATCCACATTCATCATTGCCGAAAAAACTATTCTTTCTGATTAGATGAAAAACACTTATCCACCATGGTGGATTGTTGATAACTTGTTACTAACTTCATTGTGGATAACCGAAAATGTGGATAAGTGGATAACTCTGGTGGATAAGTATAGTTATCAACAATGAAATATTTCGATAGTTAAGCCATATTCAGCACTTATCCACCTACTTTCAAAACGTTTTCCACATGCGGTTAATAAGGCTATTTTCGGTGGATAACTCGGTGGATATCTATGTGGATAATGTTGATAAGTCACTTTGTAGTCACTTTTGTTATCAACATCTATTTTTACGCTTTGGAAGCGGTACCTTTTAGATGCTCTTTTATAGAAACTAAGACTAAAAAATTTTTTGTGGATAAATCATATTTCTTTACATAGTATTAGGTGTGTGTTTCAAAATTTACAATTCAGGCAAAAGAATACCTTTTTCCTTATAGGAACATTGAATCAATTTTTTCTATAATGTTTCTATTTGCATGTGAAAGCAGTATGTCCCTGTTATTGGATTTTGATAAAATGATTCATAAAGGAAAAGTATATCGCTTTTCAGATTATGCGTTTGATTTTAAAAACAATGATGATAAGGAATTATATTCTTTGCAATATTTATATAACATAGTATATAATAAAATTACTAAAAATGTTATATATAAAAAGGAACAGAAATATGACAGAACTATTAAAGAAAATCCGCGAACATGCAAAAGTATCACAAAATGAAATGGCAAACGAATTAGGTGTTTCATTTGCAACAATCAATCGTTGGGAAAATGGACATGTATATCCTAATAATCTGGCTCAGGATCGAATTTTTGAATTTTGTTCTGAGCATTCGATTCCTTTATATGATTTGATCATCGAAAGAATCAAAGAAGAAGCCGAAAAAATAAAAAAAGACAAGAATCATCTTGTTTTGTATCATGGATCGAAGACAGGTCTTAAAGGAAAAATCAAACCGATCAGCCGTGATATCTGTGACTTCGGAAGAGGATTTTATATGGGAGATGAACCTGGACAGGCCCTTACTCTTATATGTGATTATCTTAATCCAGAATTTTATATCGTGTCAGTCGATATTCGTTCCTTGAACTGTATTGAAATACCAGCCGATATCAAATGGGCGATGCTAGTCAGTTATTACCGCGGAAGAATGGAAAAAATAAAGGATACAGCATTATATGATGAATACAGCAAAATGATAAATGATCAGGACTTAGTGATTGGAAGAATCGCTGATGACAGGATGTTTTATGTGATGGATGATTTTTTCTCCGGTCTTATAACTGATCAGACTTTGGTGGAAAGTCTGTCCGCTCTTCAGCTAGGAAAACAGTATGTCGCTGTTACAGAAAAAGGATGTGAAAGAATAAAAATAGAGAAGAAGATAGAATTATCCCATTTGGAGATGAAGTGTCTGAAGGACATCAGTTCGTTCAATCGTATGAAAGGAATCGAAGCAGCAGAAATCATTCGAAAGAAAAACAGAAGAAAAGGAAAATATTTTGATGAAATACTATCGAAGAAAGGAGGAAAGTAAAAATGGATTATCTAGAAAGAAAACTATGTGATATTCAAGGAAGACTGTTCCAGTTGTCTGTTGAGAAAGGATATGACAGCAAAGAGTTCGTCAAAGCTTTCATGAATTCCAAGACTGCCGAATATTTTGATTCCTCCTACAATCGATTGCAGTGGGCAGGAGAGGAATATATCCTGGAAGAGACAATAGATGAATGCAAAGACAAAATAGAAAATAACGGAAACGTCATCGACAAAGAGGTGATCTATTGGATCGGCTATGTGTATCGTTATTGGCACTTTTACAAAAACGAGAGCAGCAGAAAAATCTATAAACAGGCTCCTTATACAAGAATGGTGAGAAACTATCTTATGTTTCATACGATGTCGCTAGAGCTTGCAATCGAGGATCTGATCGAAATTCATCAGCAGAAGAAAAATAATGTCAGATAGAGGTATGCTTCCTCTATCTAAAGTCCTAAGATATATAGGATATGAAAAATCAAAGAAAACAGATTCTGGAAAAACCGAATAGACTATCTTCTTATTGGCTCTCCGAATGGAGATTATGTATCCTGATCGCATTGTCAGGTCTTATCTATAATTTTGGAATGCTCGCTTTTCCGTTCTTTCAGGGTGTTCTTATCGATGCGATATCTTTGAAAGAGAAGGAATCGATATGGAATATTGTTCTTCTTTATGTCGGCATCATTTTCTTAGTGCAGATAGCAAGAAGCATCAAGAGATATACAGTCAGACTCTTTGCCAACAGGACATCCGGTGTGATGAGATTCAATATCTATGACAATCTCCTTCATAAGAGCGAGAAGGAGCTTGATAATGTATCTGTCTCTTCTCTTCTTACCAGATGTTTTTCAGACTGCGATCAATGCGTAGAGGGAATGAGAAAACTGACAACAGAAATCTTTGATACAATTGCTCTGTTTATCTTCTACATCGCATATCTGTTCTTGTTTGATGTTAAGATAACACTCTTGTCTCTTATTCCGATTGCACTTAGCATCACGTTTGCTTTCTTATTCAAGAAGAAACTGTTTTCCTACTCTTTACAGAGCAGAAAGAGCAATGCCAAGATGGTCAATAAGACATATGATATGTTTTCCAATGCTCTTCTATATCGAACCTATTCCAGAAACGATGATTTCCTAAAGGAATATGATGACTCTCTTTCTAGTTATGAAAAAGACAATTACAGGACGATGTCTTTAGCAGATACGATGATTCCGCTCTGTGATCTCATCGCATTGTTAGGACTGATCTTTATCCTCTATTTCGGAAGCGGATATGTGCTTGAAAAGAAGGCTCTGTTTGCGCCTCTTGGTTTCATGCAGGAATATTGGACAGCCGGTGTTCTTACAACCTATATCTCTACTTTTGTCTTACTCTCGACAAAAGCCAGTCATATTGCAAAACTGCTTTCTTCGATTGAAAAAGGATTGGCAAGCTGGAAGAGAATATCTGCTGTCATCTCTCCTATTTTTGGATTTGAAAAAGAAAAGGAAGTAAAAGGAGATACCCTTCAGATCAAAGACATGACTTTGAAAACAGAGAACAGAACCTTGATTTCTTCTCTTTCTTTGACACTTCACAAAGGTGAGATTCTAGGTGTCACAGGTGAGATAGCCAGCGGAAAATCCGCATTCGGAAAAGTCTTCCTTTCCGATATCGATTACAGCGGAAATGTGTTTCTCTTTTCAAAAGAAATGAAAGACTATACCAAAGAAGAAATTTCAGGTACAGTCGTCTACATGGGCCATCATAGCCAGCTTCTTACCATGTCGATCAAAGATAATGTTCTTTATGGAAAAGATGAAGATGTTCTTTCTCTTCTTTCTCAGGTCTCTTTTGAAAAAGATTTGGAATCGATAAAAGAAAAAGAGAACACCGTCATCGGAAATGAAGGCGTTCTCCTTTCTGGCGGACAGCAGGAAAGAATCGCACTGGCAAGAACAATCGCTCACAAGAAAGAGCTGATTGTTTTAGATGATCCTTTTGCTTCTGTTGATAAGAAGACAGAGAAAGAGATCATCTCTCATATCTGTGAAATCTCAAAAGACAGCATTGTCATACTGATATCCCATCGCCTTTCTTTGTTCCCGGAATTGGATCACATCCTCTATCTCCATGGAGACTCGACCTTCTCTTATGATACGCATGAGAGACTGATGAAAGAAGATGATGCCTATAGGCATCTCTATCTTCTTCAGGAGGAAGAAAAATGAAAAAGGAATATAGAATGAAAGACTTCATGATATCGTTTATCAAAAAGCATCTTCTTATGGTGATTATGCTTTGTCTTTTGATGATATTGTGTGCTTTAGCTGAACTTCTTCCTCCGTTTGCACTTCGTTATCTGATCGATTCTATCCTTCTTCCAGGTGTTGAATATAACTCCTCTTCTTTTATCTTTGCTGTTGTCTTTTATGTCTTATCTTATATTTTCATCAGTCTGTTCACGATCCTTGAAAACCTTGTCATCGATTCTTTCGGTCAGAAACTGATTCATGCGCTTCGCTATGAGATGATGAAGAAATCGACTAAGATGAAATACTCCTATTTCACACATCACGGAAAAGGAGAGATGACAAGCAAGATCATCGATGATGTCAATGCGATTGAGACACTTTTTGCAAGCGGCCTTGTCACACTTATCGTTTCCGTGTTCAAAGTCCTTGGCATCCTTATTTCTGTCTATCTGTTCTCCTGGGTGTTAGGTCTTTTTCTTACTGTCATTCTTCCTCTTCTTTTCTATATCACAAGATCTTTCCAGAAACAGATGTTGAAGAATCAGATCAAAAACAGAAAAGCAATCAATAAGCTGAACAATCATCTCTCTGAGACAAAGGAAAACATTCTGACAATTCATAATCTCTCTGCGGAAACATATCGTGAAAAAGGATTTATATCTCTTCTTCAGGACAGCTATCAAAGCAGAAAGAATTCTGCTTTGTTTGATTCTATTTTTTCTCCGATCGTTCAGATGATAAGAGCTGTATTGATCGCCGTTGTTTCTCTTCTTGTCTTCTATAGCCAGGAAGGAAACAGTCCTCTATTATTAGGAATCACAGTCGGTACTTTTGCAGCTTCTCTTTCTCTTATCAGCAATGTATTCAAACCGGTAGAAGCTATCGGCTTACAGCTTCAGGAGATGCAGGAAGGCTTATCAGGTGTTAAACGTGTTGAAGAATATCTCTCAGAAGAAGAAATGCCTGATACGGATGAGAATATCAATGCTGAAGACTTGCTTAAGCAGGATGATATCATCCATATTCAGAATATGACTTACCATTATGAGGATGGAGAAGAGAAGATATTCTCACATGCTGATCTTGTATTGAAGAAGAAAGAAAAGGTAACGATTATCGGAAGAACAGGGGCGGGTAAGACAACCTTGTTCCGTCTTCTTTTAGGTATACTGATTCCGACCGATGGACATGTCTATATCGGTGGAAAGGATTCCTATCTGATACCGAATAAAGAGAAGAGCAGGATATTCGGATATGTAGAACAGGGATTTTCATCAATCGATGGAACAATCATGGATCAGATCACACTGAAAGATCCTTCACTTACTTTAAAGAAAGTAAAGGAATGCATGAAAAAAGTATATTTGGATGATTATGTCGAAAATGAAATCAAGGATGGATATCAGGCGGAATTCAAAGAGAGTCTGTTCTCAAGAGGTCAGCTTCAGCTATTGTCTTTAGCAAGAGCGCTTGTTCATGATCCTGAGATATTGCTCCTTGATGAAATCAGCGCCAATCTTGATTCAGAGACTGAAAAGAAAATACTGGAAGCTCTCTCTTCAGCCAGTGCTGATAAAACAGTCATCTCCATCTCTCATCGTTTATCTGATCAACTTGGGTTTGATAAGACAATCGAAGTGAAAGACGGAAAGATGATTGTTCAAGAACAGGATTGATCAATCATGTTTCGTATTTTTTCGGTCTACCGATTTTTCACGAAATGAGTTTATAATTCAAGCGAGTTAGGATTTAATAGGAAGTCCAGGATGTTGATAATCAGATAACCTTTTTCGTTATGCCAGGGAAGAACGTTATCCTGAACAACAATGATCTTTTTGAAAGAATCATTGATTTTGTCAAAAGAGGCTTGTTCCTGCGACATCTTTTCAGCGTCCGGTATGGAGTATGCGGACTGAATATAGTATCGTTGGCTTCCTTTGTTACAGACAAAATCGACTTCTAAAAGAGAAACGGTATTTTGTCCTTTGCTGTTCTTTTCATACTTTTCTACAACCCCGATATCGACAAGAAAGCCTCGCATGATCAATTCATTGTATAGAATGTTTTCCATGATATGGGTGGGTTCGACTTGTCTGAAATTCAGCCTTGCATTGCGTAGACCGATGTCTTCAAAATAGTATTTAAAAGGTGATCCGATATACCTTTTTCCTTTGATATCATATCGTTGGGTTTTTGATATGATGAAAGCGTCGATGAGGTAGTCAATATAAGACGAAATGGTATTCGCATTGGTTTTGATTGAATGAGAAACAAAACTGTTTGCGAGTTTTGTAGGGTTTGTCAAAGTGGCAGTATCGGATGATAATATGTCTACCAAAGTATCCATTACAATATCACCTTTAAGATTGTTTCTTTCAATAATATCTTTTATATACGTATTTTTGAATAAGTTGTTAAGATATTTTGTTTTCTCAGTATCGTTTTTGCAAGTGGTGATGTATGGTAACCCTCCATACAGGGAATACTCTTTGTATCCCGAATAGGAGTCTCCGTTATATACAGACATGAATTCAGCAAATGAAAGAGGATGGATTCTGATTTCATCCCCTCTTCCTCTAAATTCTGTAAGAATATCAGATGATAGGAATTTTGAATTGCTTCCGGTGATGTAGACATCGACATTATGATGTTTTAAAAGACTGTTGAGGATTCCATATAATCGAATCATTCCTTTCCCTTTGTATTCTTCTTCAGTGATAGCCAATTGTGCTTCGTCAATGAGAAGATAAAACTGATCATTGTCGTTCGTGATTTTTGATTTGATATATTGAGAAAGAATACTGGGGTTTTGAAGAGGAATGTTGTCATCATCGTCCAAAGAGATTGAAATGATCTTTTCTTCTTTGACACCGCTAGACAGTAAATGCTTGCAGAATAAATCAAATAGAAGATAGCTTTTTCCACAACGTCTTATTCCGGTAATGATTTTGATCATTCCGTTTCCTTGCTTGTCTATCAATTGGTTCAAATAAAGATCTCTTTTGATTTCAATCATAGGTGATTCCTCCTATTTCGTATTTTTTCGGTTTACCGACTTTTTACGAAATGAGTTTACCACAAAACAGGAAAATAATAAAGGAACAAAAAAGAACACTGCATTTATGTAGTGCACCCCTCTCACTGGACCAAGGAGCAATAGCAATGATGGATGGATTCCAGGGAATCCATCCATCGGCG
>CAKUXT010000031.1 GCA_934700375.1 uncultured Bacilli bacterium
GAATTCAGACAGGATCTCATCTCTAGAGAAAGGATCAAGACCGGAAGTGGGCTCATCGAGAATCAAAAGCTTTGCGTGATGTGACATTGCCAAGGTGAGAAGGAATTTGGTCTTCATGCCATTGGATAATTCTTTGAACTTTTTCTGTTCGTCCAAAGAGAATTTTTGCATCAATGACTGATATTTGTCTTCATCGAAATTGACATAGAAAGGCTGGATTGCTTTTTTGATTGTGGCAAGATTGTGATTTGGATAAATATCCAAACCGCCAAGCATCAATGAGATATCCTGCTTGAGCTCGACTTCGTTGTATTTCTCAAGCTTTTTTCCTAATAGGGAAATTTCTCCGGAATCAAAATGGATAAGCTTATAGATCGATTTGATCGTCGTTGTTTTTCCAGCTCCGTTTTTTCCGATGAATCCCATGATATAGCCAGGCTCCAATGAAAAAGAAACGTCTTTAAGAGAAAAGGTAGGATAGGTCTTATTCAGATTTTTGATTGTAAGAATTGACATGAAGCACCTCCGTACATATTCAGTATACACAGCTGAATGATTCTGTCAATTGTTTCTTTGAAAATACGTCAGAAAGCATGTGTTTCTGCTTTCGGGTTCCCTTTGGAACACAAAGTCGAAAAAAACCGATAGATTCGGCAAAATTCCTTTGCTCTTTTCCTCAAAAAGTTTTATATTCTATAGTAGTGAATTGAGGTGCATCTAATGGATGATAATATTGTCTTCGGAAAAATTCCTGTCAAGAATGCAATCACTGGCAACAGAAAGCCAGTGCGTGTCTTTTTGAACACGAATCATCCCGATGCAGACATTCTTTCTCTAGCGAGAAAGAACTCACTTCCGGTCAAGATGATTTCCCAAGAAGAGCTTAATCGCCTTTCTGGAAATAAAAATCATCAAGGCGTCATATGTTCAATGCCAGAGTTCCACTTTACCGAACTTGATAAATTGCTCTTTCTTGTCAAAGATAAAAAAGATTCAACAATCATTATGCTCGATGGCATTGAAGATCCTGTCAATTTCGGATCAATCATCAGAACCTCTACAGGCTTTGATGTCGATGGCATCATCATCGGAAAGAACAGACAGGTTCAAGTTACAGGTACGGTTTCCAAGGTTGCGACAGGCGGCGAAGAAATCATTCCGATTGTCCAGGTTACCAATCTTTCTCAGACTCTTGAAAAGCTGAAAAAGGAAGGCTACTGGGTTGTCGCTTCCGCCGGGGAAGGTAAAGACGTTTATGATGAGATTGATTATTCAGGTAAGATTTGCCTTGTTATCGGCAGTGAAGGGTTCGGCGTTTCAAAATTAGTCCGCGAGCACTCTGATTTTATCGCTTCTATTCCTCTATTAGGGAAAGTGAAGGCTTTAAATGCAAGTATCGCATGTGCAGTCTTTGTTGCTCAGATTGATTCATATAGACGTAAGAAAAATAGAAAATAGACGTAATCATATAAACTCAGTTTTTTTCATCTCCTCCTTTCAAACATATATCCATCGAGAATAATGCTTCTGGCATTATGTTTTTGATGGATAAATTTAACTAAGGAGGTTATCTAAAATGGCAAAAAAATGTGCCAAAACTTTTCTGAAGAAAAATTCGGAAAAAATTGCGAAGCAGACTGAAGAGATGGAAGGTTGTGACGAGCAGTGCAGGGAAGAGTTTCCGCCGGTCAGTTATACTTATGAAAAGTATTCGTTGTCTGAGCTTGCAGTGATTGCAAAGACAGACAGCGATGCAAGAGACGAGTATTTGAAACGAGTAGATTCTTCGATACGGAAGTATACGCATTATTTATGCGATTCAAGACCGTATCTTGATGCCAGTTCTGTCTTTATTGTTTTGGAAAAAGCAGCAAACAAGGTAATTGATATCTATGATGGGTCTTATGGTTATCCGATTGAAAATCTTCTGAGAAAGAATCTTCAATCTTACTTTAACTGGTTTTTAAAGAATGAAGCCGTCAAATACCATCGCGAATTGGCAGCATTAGGAAAAAGAGTCTGTTTTTCTGAAATTTCTTTCTTTGACAGCATGACTGATGATAGAAATCCTGAGATACAGATCCTTGAAAAAGTCGACTTGGAAGAGTTCATGAAGACACTCGATAAACGCGATCAGGATATTCTGAATATGTATATCCATTCGTATACATATCGTCAAATAGCTGAAGTAGTGGGCATGACTTCTTCTGCAATCTCTTATAGAATCAGTGTCATTTTAGAGAAATTCAAAAAGATGAGAAACAAAAACGATTGATTTTTCTCTGATTTGAGATAATCTATAGGGGATGAATACAACCGCTATTACAGTTATTGTCCCTGTCTATCATGGTGCCGTTTTCTTGAAAGAATGCCTTTCTTCTTTAAGAAAGCAGGATTTTTCTTTGCCTTATCAAGTCGTTCTCATGGACTGTTCTGCAGAAAAAGACTGCGCTGATTTAGCGAGAGAATATGAACGTATAGACAATCGCTTTTTCTATTATCGAAGAGAAGAAAATCTCGGCCCAGGGTATTCAAGAAGCCTTGGCATGTTTCACGCTGCCGGTGAATATGTCACATTTGTCGATGGTGACGATATTGTAGAAGAGAATTATCTTTCCTGTCTTTATAAGACGGCCAAAAAAACAGATGCCGATGTTGTGACAGGCGGATATTACCTCTTTTCCAAAAAACGAAGAATCAACGGCTATTCGCGCGTCCATAAAACTCTTAGCGGCCAAAAAGTCCTGAAGAAGATATATAGAAGTGCATTTATGAAGTATCGAACCTTCTGCTGGGGGAGATTGATCAAGAAAGCACTGCTTTTTGATAATGGAATTTTTTTCGACAAAGATCTTCAGCAGTTCGAAGACTGGTACTTCATGAATGCAGTCTTTTACCATGCGAAAAAAACGGTTTTCATCAAAAAGCCATTATACGGCTATCGTCAAAGTCAGACCTCAATCATGAATGATTATCATAAGCGGTTCGAATATCATAAAACGGCTATTGAGAAATCAAAAGAGTATATTCTTAAACGAGATGACAAGCTTGCAGAAAAGCTGTTTGACAGACTTCGTTTTCCGATTCGCTGTCAGTTGAAATTCGATTTGAAAAACTGTAGCCGCAAACAGAAGAAAGAAGAGCTGAGAAAAGCGAAGACGCTGTTCTTCAAGAGGTGAGATATGAATGATAGATTGTTTCTGGAGATGCTAGATAAGCTTTATTTCCATCGCGATGACAACGCGATAAAATCGGATAACGGACGATCTCTTCTGATCGGCTCATCCAAGAATTTTCCTAATGCGACACTGATCGCTGCGGAAGCTGCAATTCTTTCAGGAAATGGATATAATGCAGTCTCTGTTCCTGATGAAATTTATCCGCTTGTGTTCTCTAGGCTCTCTCCCCTTTGCATTTATGAAGGAATATCGAATGAAAATGATGAATTTGAATCTGATATTGATTTTTCGTTCCTTTCAAAATATGATTCCGTACTATTCGGAAACGGAGTAGCGGTCGCAGAAAAAAACTATCAGTTTATGAATCGACTGATATCTGAAACAGATAAGAATCTACTTCTTGATGCCAGTGCTTTACGACTTCTTTCTCAATATGGAGCAGATGCATTGACGAAAAAGAAAAAGGAAACAAAAATCCTGTTGACACCTCATCTTGGTGAGGCGAATTCTCTTTTGAATGCCGGGCTCCATTTCCGCAATCCAAAAGACTATCTAGAAAAGGCGCTAGCCTTCTGTGAAAAATATCAGGTCTATATGCTTTTGAAAAGCGTCTCTTCTATACTTGTCACACCGGAGAAGAAATACTTTATCTCTAGTTATCCATCGACTCCTAGCTTAGGGAAAGCGGGATCAGGAGATGGATTATCCGGATATATCAGTGGACTTCTTTCGTTTGCCGAAAAGTGTTTTTCCTATTCGGATATCATCAGCTTCGGAGATCAGATGATTCATCTTTCGATGAAAGAACTGGAAAAGAAAAGCTCTCCCGCTCTTCATTCTATCTTATCGTTGAAAGACGGAATGAAGTTATATTTGGAGAGCATTAAGAAGCAGTAAGCTTGCTTTGTTTACTTATCGATTTTGCTCAGATCGAACTTGGAGAGATACTTCATGGCGTTTTCGCTGACGTCTTTCAATGTATCTCCGTCCATCGGATTTTCAATGCCTGCTTTTTTCAGAAGACTTCTGAAAGGAAGTGTTCCGCCAAGGCGATCGAAAGCGAGATATTTGTCGAAAGCTTTCTTGTGATTCTTTTCGGATTCGGCGAAGAATTCAAGAGCGACCACCTGAGCAATGGTGTAGTCAAGATAATAGAGAGGATTCTCGAAGATGTGATGCTGTTTTTCAAAGAATCCGCCGGATTCAAGGAAAGCATTGTCATCATATTGACGATGCGGCAGATAGGTTCTTTCCAATTCGCGGAAATAAGCTTTTCTTTCCTTATGAGTGAGTTCGGGATTTTCATAGACATAGGCCTGGAAGGCATCGACGATGCAGCCATAAGGAATGAAGGTGATCGCATCGCATAAATGCTGATAAAGATATTTTTCGGTGTCTTCTTTGAAGAAATATTTCATCCAAGGATAGGTGAGATATTCCATGGACATCGAATGCATTTCACAGCATTCCATGCCAGGCATTCTCTAAGCGGGAACATCTGTGCCTTCAGCTCCGAAGAAGCCCTGAAGAGAATGGCCGAACTCATGCGTGAGAACATCGACATCTCCACTTGTTCCATTGAAATTGGAGAAGATGAAAGAGGTCTTGAGACTGGGGAGATAATCCATATATCCGCCACCTGCTTTTCCAGGCTTTGCAAGGATGTCCATGCAGTGATGATCCACCATGAAATCGAAATACTTGCTGGCGACAGGGGAAAGTTCATGATACATCTTTCTTGCGGCAGAGATCAGTTCGTCCGGTGTTCCTTTCGGAGTCGGATTTCCGCTCTTGTAGAAGATGCTGTAATCATAGAAATGAATGTCTTCATAGCCGATTCTTTCCTTCTGCTTTCTGAAGATCTCTTCGGAAAGGGGAACGATGTTCTCAAGAATCTTTTTGCGATAGACAGCTGCATCTTCCGGTGTCCAGTCCAGTCTTCCCATTCTGTCATAGCCTAAATACAGGAAGTTCTTGTATCCGAGCTTATGAGCAATCTTGGTTCTGACTTTGACCATCTTGTCATAGATGTCGCCGATTTTGTCATCGTTTTCACTGTAGAATCCCCAGACGGCCTGACTGGCTTCTTTTCTTGTTTCACGATCTAAGGAAGTCGTGAATTTTCCCATCTGGCTGAGACTGTATTTTTCACCTCTGAATTCGATGAGTGCACTGGAGACCAAGTTGATATAGTCTCTTGTGAGTCTGTTCTCTTCGACAAGGTCGGGAACGATTTCTTTGGAGAAAGTCTTGTTGGAAAGCTCGACTTCATCAAAATAGAGCTGACCGAAAGCTTCGACCAATTCTTTTCTGAAGGGGGAGTCAAAGAAATCTTTATCAAATTTAGTGGAGTGTTCGGAGATTTCAGGAGAGATATTGTCGATGAGTTCGGAAAGTTCTTTGTAATAGCTGTCCTGTGTATTGATTGTGTAATGGATGTAAATGAGGGAGAAGATCGTTCTGATGTTATCGGAGAGAGTGAAGTACTCTTTGACGATGCTGACGGCTTCTTTTCCGTCTTTGGCAGAGAGCAGTCTCTTGTCGAGTTCATCAAGAGCGTTGATGATTTCCTCTTTGTCTGGTCTTTCGACTTTGATTTCTTCAAGATTCTTGAAGTTAGAATCGAATTGCTGAATCATGTTGTTGTCCTTTCTTTATAAGTGATATAAATCTCTGAATTTATTGTTCAGATATTCTACATAATCTTTGGCGGAGAACTCTTCGCCGGTCATCTTAAGAATCCAGTCTTTCGTATCATATAAGGCGGCATCGATGAAGACATTGTCTTTCATCCAACGGAGGACTTCGTCCATCTTTCCTTCTCTTACTTTGTCTTTCAGATGAATCTCTTTTTCTGCCTTTTTGACATAGATGCAGTTAAGAGCGTTGCCCATGCTGTAAGTGGGGAAGTATCCGAATCCGGATGACCAATGGACATCCTGAAGGATTCCCGTCTTTGCATCTTTGATGTCAAGGCCAAGATATTCCTTGTAAAGTCTGTTCCATTCTTTGTCGAGCGTATCGAAGTTTGCTTTTCCTTCCATGATCATCTTCTCCAAGCGATAACGGATAAGGATATGAAGAGAATAGGTCAGTTCATCGGCTTCCGTTCTCAACGGATTGTCAAAGTCGATGTAGTTTGCTCCTTCATAGAGATCCTCTTCAGTGACATCAGCCATTTCATCGTGGAAGATTCTTTGGAATTCAGGATAGATGGCATGGATGTATTCTCTGCTTCTTCCGATTACATTTTCGTAGAAGCGGGAGACGGATTCATGCTTTGCAGTGCTTAAGGACTGCTCACCGAGATGGGAAGTGAAGACTTCTTCTTTGACGTTCTGACCAAAGAGGGCATGACCTCCTTCATGAATGATAGAGAACATGTTGGAGAGGAAGTTGTCTTCGTAATAATGGGTTGTGATTCTGACATCATTATAGGAAAGCTGTGCGGTGAAGGGATGCTCGGTTGTCGATAAGGATCCTCTTTCAAAATCAAAGCCGTTGAATCTCATCAGGTAGTCGGAGAATTCTTCTTGCTTCTGAATCGGGACTCTTCTTTTCAGGAAGTCGTGTCTAGGTGAGTAGGAAGCATGTCTGATTTCGTTTAAAAGCGGAACGATTCCTTTTTCAAGATCATCGAAGAAGGGATCGAGATCTTTTGTCGTGAAACCATATTCATAATCAGAGAGGAGGGTGTTGTAGAGATTGTCTTTATCATAGTCGTCCTGAAGTTCGACGTATCTTTTCTGAAGTTCGTATATCTTCTTCAGTGTATCTTTGAACAAAGAGTAATCGTCATTCTCTTTCGCTTTAATCCAGGTGATATATCCTTTGTTGAAAAGCTCTGTTCTCTCTTTGTCGAAATCGCTGGTGATGTGGTCTTCTCTTGTCAGCTCTCTGTCTAGTAAAGTGATGAGTCTCTGATTATAGGTGTCTAAGGAATCTTTCTCTTTATTCAGCTCTTTTACAAGTTTTCTGAACTCATCGGAAGAATGAATCTTGAAGCGCTCATTCGATAAAAGAGTGATGTCTCTTGCATCATCTTCCATGCCTTTTTTCGGAGCTTGTGTTTCGATGTCATAGTTGATGACTTCAATCGCGTGGCTAAGCCAGTCCATTTTCTCTAGAAGTGTATATAGTTGTTTGAGTTTTTCGTTCATATGCTGTGCCTTTCTTAACTATCTATTATATTTTTTTTCGTACTTTTCACAAGATGAGGAAGAGAATATAATACTAAATGTGAAGAAATTGAAAATCGATATGTTATCCCATGCTACCAGTGCACCTGCACAGGGGGTGGCAAGCGTTTATCTTGAACTGATGAATCTGATGGAAAAATATGGAAAAGATGATTTTGAGATTGCTCTCAACAGGCATTCATCAAAGATGGATCTCTATCATATTCATTCTGTCAATCCTTCTTTCTATCTGATGATGAAGAAGAACAGGACAACAATCTGTTTTGTTCATTTCATGCCAGATACTTTGGAAGGAAGCATCAGACTTCCTAAGTTCGCATTTTGCATTTTCAAAAAATATGTCATCTCCTTTTATAAAAAAGCGAAGGAGATTGTTGTAGTGAACCCTTCTTTTAAGAAAGAGCTTGTCGAATATGGATTGGATGAGAAGAGGATAACCTATATTCCGAATTTTGTCTCCCGTGAGGATTTCTTTCCTGTTGATGAAAAGACGAGAAATAAGATCAGAAAGGAATATAAAATACCTGATAATGCTTTTGTCGTTTTAGGTGTAGGACAAGTGCAGACAAGAAAAGGAATCCTGGATTTCATCAAGATGAGCGAAGAAAATCCTGACATGTATTTTGTCTGGGCGGGCGGTTTTTCTTTTAAGAATATTACGGACGGATATTCCCAACTGAAAAAAGAGATGGAGAAGAAAAGAGACAACCTTCTGTTTTTAGGAATCATCGATCGTGAGAAAATGAATGATGTCTATAACATGGCTGATGTCTTTGTTCTTCCTTCCTACAACGAACTTTTCCCGATGGCGCTGTTGGAAAACTGTGAGACTAAGCATCCTTACATCGTCCGTGATTTAGAACTTTACAAGGATATTCTTGTCGGAGATTATCTTAGAGCGAATGATGTAAGCGAGTTCTCTGCCTTGCTTAGAAAACTAAAAAACGATGAAGTTTTTTATAATTCTTCCAAGGACCTGTCTGAAGCCATGAGTGAAAAATACAGCGAAGAAAAATTATATGAATTGTGGAAAAAATTCTATTATTCCATATTTGAAAAATATAATAAAAAGTAGCTGATAAAATCACAAAAAACTTTTAGATAAAAATTAAGTTTTCTGTGTGTTGGATATAAAAGCCTCTCTTTGAATGTCAACAACTGCTTTTTCCATCGGTCAAGAAGGAAAATATTTATTTCTACTTTCTTTTCATTTTTGATAAAATACCACTTGGTTATATTAAATAAAGAGGTAAAGAAAATGTCAAAAGAAGTGTTCACTCTTGATTTCTATGGCAAGACATTAACCGTAGAAACCGGAGAAATCGCAAAGCAGGCTGATGGTTCTGTCTTTGTCAGATTCAATGACTCCGCCGTCTTATGTGCAGCCTGTGGCGCACATGAAGCGAAGTTATGTCAGGATTTTTTTCCGTTGACCATCAACTATTTCGAACGTCAGTATGCAGCCGGTAAGATCCCTGGATCTTTCTTAAGAAGAGAAGGAAGACAGTCTACTCGTGAGACTCTTATTTCTCGTCTTATCGATAGACCTATCCGTCCGATGTTCCCTGAAGGATACGTCAATGAGACTCAGGTCACCTGCACAGTCATGTCTTCTGATCCGGATGCATGCACAGATATGTCCGCTATGTTCGGTGCTTCCTTAGCACTTTGTATTTCCGATATTCCGTTTGAAGGACCTATCGCCGGTGTCCATGTCGGCAGAGTCAATGGTGAATTCATCATCGATCCTACTGTCGAACAGATGGCACAGTCCGATATCGATCTTTCTGTCGCTGGTACTGAAACAGCAATCAACATGGTTGAAGCCGGTGCCAATGAAGTCAGCGAAGATGATATGCTCGATGCTTTGATGTTCGGTCATGAAGCCATCAAGAAGCTCTGCGCTTTCGAAAAAGAAATCGTCAGCAAGGTCGGAAAAGAAAAGAGACCGCTCAACATCTATCATATCGATGATGCATTTGCTGCAAAATGCCGCAATTATGTCGCTCCTGGTCAGAGTGAGACCACCGAAAACAGAATCATCAAAGCGGTTTCTATTTTCGATAAGTTAGAGAGACAGAATACTATCGATGCTCTTGAAAAAGAAGTTATCGATCTTGTCGACAAGGCTGATTTCATGACTGGTGAAAAATATGAGACTCTCCAAGCTCATGATTTAGCCGTCAATGAAGCCAAGGAAGTCCTTGAGACTGTTGTCCGCAATGAAGTCAGAAGACTTATCACTGTCGACAAAGTCAGACCTGACGGAAGAAAGATCGACGAGATCAGACCTCTTGATGCTCAGGTTCATCTCCTTCCTAGAGCCCACGGCTCTGCTATGTTCACACGTGGACAGACACAGGTTATCTCCGCTTGTACTTTAGGTTCTCTCGATGATGCTCAGATTCTTGACAACATCACCGGTGACACCACAAAGAGATGGATGCATCACTATAATTTCCCGCCTTTCTCTGTCGGTGAATTAGGTAGAATGGGCACTCCCGGACGCCGTGAAATCGGTCATGGCAACTTAGGCGAAAGAGCTCTTAGCTATGTCATTCCTTCTGAAGAAGAATTCCCGTATACAATCCGTTGCGTCGCTGATGTCTGCGAATCCAATGGTTCCTCCTCTCAGGCTTCCATCTGCGCTTCCTGCATGTCTTTGATGGATGCAGGTGTTCCGCTTAAGGCTCCTGTTTCCGGTATCGCTATGGGTCTTATCACTTCCGGTCCTTTGGATGGAAATCATCCTTACACCATTCTCACTGATATTCAGGGTATGGAAGATCACCTCGGTGATATGGACTTCAAGGTCGCTGGAACTCCTAACGGCATCACTGCTCTTCAGATGGATATCAAGATCCGTGGTATCACGAAAGAGATTCTCCGTGAAGCTCTCTATCAGGCAAAGCCTGCAAGAAAGCAGATCCTCGATGTCATGTTGGCTGCAATCCCTGAACCTAGACAGGAACTCTCTGAATTCGCTCTGAAGATGAAACGCTTCAATATCGCAACAGACAAGATCAGAGAAGTCATCGGTTCCCAGGGCAAAGTCATCAATTCCATCATCGATGCCTGCAATAAAGATGTTAAGATCGACATCAACGATGATGGCCGTGTCATCTTATACTCCGTCAACAAGGATATGATTGAAAAGGCCTATGGAATGATCATGTCCATCGCCAAGGTTCCCGAAGTCGGTGAAATCTATGATGGCAAGGTTGTCCGTATCGAGTCTTATGGTGCATTTGTCAACCTCTATGGAAACACTGATGCTTTATGCCATATTTCCAAACTCGGTTGGAACCGTGTCGAAAAAGTCGAGGATGTCTGCAAGCTCGGCGATACTCTTAAAGTCATCATCACTGGTATCGATCCGCAAGGCAGAATCGACATCTCCCATCGTGAATTCCTTCCTAAGCCGGAAGGATATGTCGAAAAGCCGGAGCGTTCTCGCGACAACAGAGACCGCAAGCCTTTCCGCCACGATCACAGATAAACTGAAATGATGTTCAAAGGCTGTGCTACAATTGTGTAGTGCAGTCTTTTTTATTCTTGAAGAATAATATATAATATTATTCAATAAACGAGGAAAAATAATATGAAGAACAAATGTCTGACTTATGGATTATCGCTTGTCCTTCTTACTTCCCTATTTTCATGCGGCAATAAAATGAAGGGAAAAATCACTTTTGAACTCAATGGCGGAACCTTCCCGGATTCGTTTGGAACCACCTATATCGAAGGCGAAAGCGGAACACCGATTCTCACTGAGATTCCTGATCCCGTGAAATCCGGATACTACTTTGTCGGTTGGAGAGAGAAGACAAAGGATGGTGCATATCGCACAATCAACAAGAGAACGGATAAGGATGGAAAATCGTATTATTTCTATCCCTATGTCAACGATACTTTCTACGCCTATTTTGAACCGTTGTCCACCATCGTCTTTGATCTGACCTTAGGCAAGGATGTTGCAAAACTCGTCGCTCCGAAAGTGGATTCGGCTTCTTTCCAGGATGGAAAACTGAATGGTTATGCATCCAAGAAGCTTCTTTCTCTTGATTATCTTCCGACGACTTCCATTGAAAACGGGCATCTCACTTTTGATTATTGGTATACCAAATATCCATTGAAGGCCGTTACAGACGAAAATGGTCAGAAGCATTATTCTTTGGATACGGCAGGTGAAATCGGCGAATATGAATTCGATCGCTCCTTTGGTACCGACAATATGTGCTTCCCTATTTCCGAAACAAACGAATTTGTCTTATATGCCAAATGGACAGCCGATCCTACGATTACAGTCCATTACAATCTCGATGGCATTTCCGATTCGGTCTTCCAAGGCAAGAACAACATCTCTTCTCTTCTGATTTCTGAAATGCTGACAAAGACAGGAATCGATCTCAATGCCGCAGATCAGACTCGTTTTTACACAGCGGATAAAAACAAGAGATTCAACGGTTTCTATTTGGACAGCGCTTTGAAGACAAGATTCAATATCTCTTCGACTATCGGTGATGATAATATCGATCTTTATTTAGGTTGGGATGATAAGATCATGGTTACCCTTGATTATCAGGACGGAACCTGCAACGGAAAGAACAAGGAAGAATTCAAAGACTATTATGCAAGCGATGTTTTAGGAAAAGAATTCTTTGAAGCTCATATTCCTACAGCCTTGGAAAAAGACTTTGTCGGCTATCGATTGGATGGAAATCCGTTTGATTTCGAAAAAGATCACCTTCCTTCCCGTGATGTCACATTGTCTGCCATTTATGCAGATTATCCTACTCTTTCACTTCACTATGATTACCCTGATGGATATTCCGGAACGAAGCGCTCTGATTCTGTGACAAAGGTCAAAGGCGGAAGCGATATTTCTGCCCTCCTCACTGCATTTGAGACTTCGATGAATGATAATAGTCTTGTTGTTTCCCGCTTCTACAAGATGGATGGAACAGATAAGGTCGACCTGACATCGAAGCAGATGTCTTTGGTCAACGAAGACATTTATATGGAAATCAACTATCGTCCTTTTGTTGATTTCAAGGTCTACATGAACACAGCTTCTTCTTATGAACTTCAGAGCGACATCACGTTCGATAAGATGTATCTTGATAACGGACAGCTTGTCACGCTTGATTCTTTAAGCGATAAGACAGTCTCTGTCGAAAAGCTTGGAAGCACTTATCTCTTCGATGGCTTCTATACGGATGACACCTTCACAGAGAAGGTGATGTTCCCACTGTACATGATTTCTTCCCATACAGAAAGAAAATCCAGAATGCTTTATCAGAAAATGACAAAAGCGATCAGTGTCACGTTTGTCGAAAAGACAACCGGAAGCAATGTTGGAACAGCTAAGGTCATTCCCGAATCCAAGATTTCGGATTCCAAAGATGCTGTTGCGTTGCTCGGCCAATATTCAAAGCTGACAATTATGGATGGCACAGAGGAGAAAGAAGTTGATTTCTTCCCCGCTTCAGATGCTACTATCTACGTTTACAGATAAACTTATATTTGATAATATTTTATAATTTACTATAATAAAAAGGTTTGACTAATTAGTATTAGAGAAAGTGTGATAACATGAGTTTAACAGCTGGTATTGTCGGTTTGCCTAATGTCGGAAAATCTACGCTATTCAACGCGATTACCAATAGTGATATTCTGGCAGAGAATTATCCTTTTGCCACAATTGATCCGAATACAGGCGTTGTTGAAGTCAATGATTCAAGAGTGGATGCCCTGGTCGATATTTTCCATCCGAAAAAGACTGTCAGAGCAACTTTTGAATTCACTGATATCGCAGGCCTTATCAAAGGTGCGAGCAAAGGCGAAGGATTGGGAAACCAGTTCTTAGGAAATATCCGCAACACGGATGCGATCATTCATGTTGTTCGCTGCTTTGATTCCAGTGAGATTCTGACCTACAACGGAAGAGGAGTCGATCCTGTCGCTGATGCGATGGAAGTCAATCTTGAATTGATGCTCTCCGATATCGATGTGATGACAAAAAGACTGGAAAAAGTCGAAAGAAAAGCATTGACGACAAAAGACAAAGCCGGACTTACTGAAGTTTCTGCTCTCCACAAACTCATTGATGGCTTGCAGAATGAACACATGGCAAGAGATATTCCTCTTTCCATGGAAGAAGCAGAGATTGCAAAGTCTTTCAATCTCATCACGATGAAGCCTGTCATTTATGTCGGCAATGTCGATGAAGAAAGCTATGCTGATCCTGATGCTAATCCTTACTTTGCAAAACTAAAAGAGTTCGCAGCGGAGAATCACGCAGAATGCATCCCTGTCTCTGCCAAAATCGAAGAGGAACTCTCCCGTGTTTCTCCCGAAGACAGAAAGGATTATCTTGAAAGCTTAGGCACAACTCAGACCGGTTTGGATAAGGTCACATTTGCAGCCTATCATATCCTTGGCTTAAGAACCTTCTTCACAGGCGGAGAAGATGAAGTCAGAGCCTGGACGTTCCATGAAGGATATACCGCTCCTGAATGTGCGGGTGTCATCCATACCGATTTCCAGAAGTTCTTCCTGAAAGCCGAGGTCTATTCCTATGATGATTTGATTCATTATGGAACAGAGCTTGCCGTCAAAGAAGCCGGCAAGATGATGACTGTCGGAAAAGATTACATCGTCAAAGACGGCGATATTCTTTATATCCGTTCAG